>JAUVMT010000169.1 GCA_030600085.1 Gemmatimonadales bacterium
TCGAGACCTCGCTGTCGGCGTCCTTGAGATTCCCAAACTTGATCGCGCCGGCCGGGCAGGTCTGCTGGCAGGCCGTCTGGAACTCGCCGTCCCGCACCAGGCGTCCCTCGGCCTTCGCCTGGTTCTTCGCACGGTTCACCCGCTGCACGCAGAGAGTGCACTTCTCCATCACGCCCTTCCCCCGAACCGTGACGTCGGGGTTCAGCTGAAGGTTCAGGGGGTAGGGGAACTCGTACTCGAACCAGTTGAATCGGCGGACCTTGTAGGGGCAGTTGTTCGCGCAGTACCGCGTGCCCACGCATCGGTTGTAGACTTGGGCGTTCAGCCCTTCGGCCGTGTGGTACGTCGCGTATACGGGACAGACGGGCTCGCAGGGCGCGTCGCCGCAGTGCTGGCACATCATCGGCTGCTGCACGGTCTGGAAGCCGCCGTCCTCCGTGTCCACGAAGTACCGATCGATCTTGATCCACGACATCTCGCGGCGCTGTGCGCTGACTTCCTCGCCGACCGTCGGCACGTTGTTCTCCGCGTAGCAGGCGGTCACGCAGGCCGCGCAACCCGTGCAGGCGTTCAGGTCGACGGTCATCCCCCACCGGTAGGGACTGTTCGGGTCGGAGTCGTAGGCGGCTCGAACGAGCTCGCCCAGGTCCACCTCGTGTCCCTGCTCGGCGGCCAACGCCTCCTCGACGTTGATGAGCTCGGCGATCTCGCGGCCGTGGTCCGAGTCGCTCCCCTGCAGGATGACGAGTCGGCCCCGCTCACCGGTCGCGCGCAGCGTGACGGAGGTGCCGGCAAACGCCTGCGCTCCGCTCACGCGATCAGCGGTGCCCGGCAGCAGATCCAGCGGATTCACGCCCCTGCCCCGCGCGTTGCGTCCGTAGGCCGTGTGTCCCTGTCCGAGCGGTATGGCGACGGTGTCGGGCCGAATGCCCCGGTAGACGAACGCGGGCGCGGTCACGGATCCGGCCTCCGAGCTCACCTCCACGAGATCGCCGTTGGAGACGCCGAGCTCCTCAGCGGTCTGCGGGTTCAGCTCCACCCACGAGTTCCACATGGCTCGGGTGACGGGGTCCTGCAGCTCCTGCATCCAGGAGCGGTTCGCCCCGCGGCCGTCGTAGAACTGGACGGTCGGGTACACGACCAGCGCCGTGCCCTCCGGCATCGCCGGCTCGGAGAACGAGTAGCTGGCCACGGCGGGGTCGAGCGTCGGTTGCTCCGTCTCCCGCGTCGTGCCGATGAGGCCGCCGGAGGCCAGCCGTTGCCTCCACCAGTCGTCGAAATCCTCCTGCCCATCTTCCTCCGCCCGCCTCCGCCGCGCAGCGTCCTTCAGCCAGGTCGCGAAGTCCGCGCTCCCGCCCAGCTCGACCCCGCCCAGCTCGACCCCGCCCGCCGCGGCGATCTGGATCAGGATGTCCTCCGCCTGGCGGGTGTCGAACACCGGAGGCATCAGGGGCTGCGCCACTCCCGTCGCGCCGCCGCCGAAGTCCACCTCGCCCCATGACTCGAGGGCGTGGTTGGAGGGGAGGATCCAGGAGCAGCCCGCGGCGGTCTCGTCCAGATGGGGCGATAGGGAGGCGGCGTTGGCGACCTGCGCCAGGGCATCCTGGAAGCCCAGCACCTTCGGCAGCGTGAAGGCCGGATTGGCATCCACGACCAGCAGCGTGCGCACGGCGCCAGACCGCATCCGGTCGATCAGGCCCACCATCGTGGAGATCGAGGCGATCGCGCCGCTCCTCGGAGCGTTCCCGAACCGCACTCGCTCGCCGATCGCGCCCAGCACGTGATTCAGGATGGCCACCGCGAGATGGGCCTGCGTGGCGCCTTCGCCCTGACCCTCGAAGCCGGGCGGGATCGCTATCGGCGCGGAGGCCGCGGCGAGCTCTTCTCCGAGGGTGCGAATCGCGTCGGCGGAAACCCCGACCTCGGCGGCCACGGTCTCGGGCGTGTATCGGGAGAGGAGGCCATCCAGCTCGCCGGCGCCGCCGCGGTGTTCGGCGACGACCGCCGCTACCGCGAGCGCCACGGCGCCCTCCGCTCCGGAGCCGCACGATACCCACTCATCCGCCTTGAGGCCGGTCACGGAGAGCCTCGGGCCCACGAACGTCAGCTTGGCGTGGCGGCCGTGATCCACATCGCGCGCTTCCGCGAACCGGCCGGCGAGCTGGACGGGCGCGAGCCAGGTCCCCAGGAAGTCGGCGCCGAAGCACACGATCGCGTCGGCCCGCTCGATCTCGTAGCTCGGAACCTCCCGCCTGCCGAAGGCGGTCTCGTTGGCCGCCCGCGCGGCCTCGTATTCCAGCGGCTCCCACCGGAGGTGTTCGGCGCCCGTTGCCGCGGCCCACTCCTCGAAGAAGCGGTCTCGCGCGGTGGGAGAGGCGCCCGTAAGCAGCACGACGCCTCCACCCTGCATCGCTCCGCCCAGCGCGGCGATCCCCTCTTCCCACCCCGCTTCCACAAACCCCGCGGTGGCGGCATCATCCCCGCCGACCTCCTCCCCGCCGGCCTGATCCCCGTTCGCGTCGCCGCCCTCCCGGCGCTTCCGGGGTCCGGGGATGCGGTCCGGGTCGTAGAGGTCCTGCAACGCGGATTGGGCGAGCGCGGAGAGCCGCCCGCTGTTCGGGGCATCCGGATTTCCCTCCAGCTTGATGACCCGGCCCTCCCGAAGGTGCGCGTGGAGCCCCAATGGCTCCGGGCCGACCACGACGGCGGTGGCGTACACGTCGGGGACTCCAGGCACCCGCTCGTCCTCTTGGACGAGAAGAGGGATGAGCTTGTCGCCGTAGTCGGGCGGGCCGCAGGCCACGGCCGCTCCCGCCCCCGTCACGCCGACGACCTTCAGGAAGTCGCGGCGAGTCGTTGTCCCAAGGCCGGTTTCAGGGCTGGAGGAGGAGCATCCCGAGCCCGCTGCGGAGCTTCCGCTGCAGCCGCAGCCGTTCGTGCCGGCTCCCGGCTCCCGAGCTTCCTCCGAGCGCTTCTCGCGCCTCCCCTCGGGGCGGCTCAGTAGTGACATGCCAGGCAGTCGATCGGCCCGCGCGATGCGCCGAACTCCGAGTCGATCCGGACGGGATACAGGCCCTTCTCCTGGCGTCCCTCCGGCATCTCAGGAGGTGGATAGCGTTCCGAGAGGGCGTGGTCGGTGGCGACGTCCGTCTCGGCGGGGGGCTTACGGTGGCACTCCAGGCACCACCCCATCGTGAGAGGTGACCACTGGTAGATGCGGTCCATTTCCTCCTTGACCGGACCGTGGCACTCCTCGCACTCGACCCCGTTCCGGAGATGAGGGGCATGGTTGAATTGCACGAACTCCGGGAGCTTGTAGACCCAGTCCCATTCGACCGCCGCCCCGGCGTCCCACATGCCGCGGAGAGCCTCGACCGGCTCCAGACCGGAGCCCGCTACCCGGTGGCATCCGATACAGATCTCCAAGGGGGGCATGACGCCCGTCGGCGACACGTCCGTACCGGTGTGGCAGTAGAGGCAGTCGATCTGGAGCTCGCCGGAATGAAACCGATGGTTGAACGGAAGCGGTTGATCGGGTCCGCGAGCGGCCGCATGGAAGGCGTCGATCGCCTGCTGAGCCGTGAATTCGGCCGCCGCGGCCTGTCCCGCCGCAGCCTGCCCGGAGGGCCCTTGCTCGGCAGGCGCTTCGCCCGCGTCCTGCGAGGCGATGTTTACGTGGCGGGCCGACGGGTACGCGGCCGCCTCGGCCCGATCACCCCGCGTAAGGGCGAGCGTCCCGAGGGCCACCAGGCCGAGCATCGCGGCCGCTATGACAGTTCGTCGTCCCATCCGGCCTTTTCGTGAGGTCGTGGCCTGGTGCGGCCGAACCGCGCCGCCGCCCGGCCTTCGGTGTGCCGCCCGGCCAAGGCGCGGGTCAAGGTATCACGCTCGGGGCCGGATGCAAGACGCGGAAGCCACGCCTCAAAAGGGGCTCTACGGCTGCCTCTCGGGGTCCCTTCGGCTGCGAATTATCCACCGATTCCCGACAGCCCGGTGAGGGTTCTCCCTACAGACAGCCTGGCGTCGGTCGTCTCATCGTTTTAAATGGCATCGACTGCCATCTAACCAGGGAAGATTCCGATGATCGAAGCGCCGAAGTGCCGCGAGCGGGGCAGAACCACTTCGCTTCTCATGACGCTTGCCGTCGTCTGGATGGCGGCATGTGCACGACCCGAGCAGCCAGCGCAGACGCAGGGCGGCGTGGATCTGGAGACGATGGACACGCTTCTCGCCGAGCTCGGCGGCCGTGCCACCGCGGATCTGTCGCGGGGGCAGAGATGGCGCCTGATCAGTTCCATCGGGGTCGGCCTGCCGCCTTCCTCCTTTCAGGCGGAGGATCTTCCGGAGCCCGAGTCGCACGGCGCGGCGCTGGTCGAGGCCTACTGCGACCGCTGCCACTGGATCCCGGCGCCTCAGCAGCACGCGGCCTCCGAATGGCCGATCCTGATGCGGCGTATGCATACGCGCGCCGAGACGCTGGGCGAGCGTCTCGGGGGACCGCTGACGGAAGGGCTCATGGGCGAGTACGTCGTGATGGGGATGGCGACGGCACCCCTTCCCTCGGAGGATGATCTGGCGGTGATGACCGAGTACATGCAGAAGCACGCGATGCCGGAGGCGCAGCCCGCCGAGCTGGGCGAAGGAGAAGAGGCGGATTTCTATCGCGGCAAGTGCTCGGCGTGCCACGTCACTCCGTCGCCGAGGGCGCACACCGCGGTCGAGTGGCCGGGTGTCGTCAGCCGGATGCGAGCCAACGCGGCGCTCCAGGACGTACGTCCGCTGGACGATGAGGAGACACAGCGGATCGTGAGCTACCTGCAGGGTCGCGCCGGGGGCTGACCGCCTCACCCGAGCTCCAGCTCGGTCTCGTCGGTGGCGTTCCCGGCGCCGCCTCTCCGCCGGCCGTGCAATATCGCCATCTCACGTCGCCCAGCGTTCGCCGGAACCTGGCCCTCGAACGGGGTAACGGTCAGGGCGCTCCGGCGCCGGCTCGAGGGCGTTTATCTTGACCGTTCAAGAGGCAGCGGGTAGCTTGAAAAGCTGCGAGCGGGTGCCTCGATCGGGGTCCCGCTCGCGCGTTTCTTGGGGCCTTAGCTCAGCTGGCTAGAGCGCTACGTTGACATCGTAGAGGTCACTGGTTCGAGTCCAGTAGGCCCCATGAAAACCCTTTGGGGCTGTAGCTCAGTTTGGTTAGAGTGCCGGTCTGTCACACCGGAGGTCGCGGGTTCGAGTCCCGTCAGCCCCGCTCTAGCGCACGAGGGGCCGTAGCTCAGTCTGGGAGAGCGCTTGAATCGCACTCAAGAGGTCGCGGGTTCGAGTCCCGCCGGCTCCATCAGTACGACGTGCGCCACCGTAGCTCAGGGGTAGAGCACTCGATTCGTAATCGAGCGGTCGTCGGTTCAAATCCGACCGGTGGCTCTCGCGCGGGTGTAGCTCAGCTGGAAGAGCGCAACCTTGCCAAGGTTGAGGTCGCCGGTTCGAATCCGGTCACCCGCTCTTCGGCGCTCCAAGAGCGCTTGTCACTCGGGGCGTGGCTCAGTCCGGTAGAGCGCTGCGTTCGGGACGCAGAGGTCCCCGGTTCAAATCCGGGCGCCCCGA
>JAUVMT010000038.1 GCA_030600085.1 Gemmatimonadales bacterium
CGTCCAGCCCGTAGGCGATCGCACCGGCACGAATGCCACCCAGGGAGCCGGTAGTCGCGTACGGTAGCAGCCCGAGCTCGGCGCAGAGCTCACCAAGCAGAACGTCGGCCGGAACGTGGACGCCTCTCAGCCACCAGCTGTGAAGTCGACCCAGAGCCTCTCTGACCTCCTCTGTCCCTCGCGACCGACGCGCCGGGTCAGCCGTGGCGCGGAAGCTGCCACCGCAAAGCCGGTGTTCGGTCAGCTTCTCCAGATCTAGCCCGAAGAACAGGCCGGTCAGCACAGCCACCGTCTTGACCTCGTCCTCCGGATCGGCCAGCGCGGCGAGGAGGGTCATGAGCTCCGACAGCTCCGCCTCGACCCCTACTCTCGCCCCGGAGACGTCCACTGGGATGTTTCTCTGTTCGAGGGCCCGCGCGTACACGTCCAGGTGCTTGCGATTACGGGTCAGAACCAGGAAATCTCCCGGGTTTCGGCCGTCTCCGTCGATTCGGCCGGTCACCCATTCGGCGAGCAGCTCGGCCTCGTGTTCCGCGCGGCTTCTCTGGGAGCCCGAGAAGGCCAGGCCGTATCGGAACACTCCTTCGCGCGGTGCTGACTCATCCTTCGGCTGGACCACGAGGGGCGAGAACGCGGCTTGGTGGGACGTCGCGTGCTCCGGGAAGAGCCCGCCCTCCCCGAAGGTCCGATTCACGAGATCGGCGATGCCGGGGCGCGACCGGAAGTTCATGACGAGCTCCAGCACCTCCCCGAACTCTTCGAAGCGTCGCCTGACGAAATCGTACACGACGATGTCGGCTCGCCGGAAGCGGTAGATGCTCTGCTTCGGGTCTCCGACGACGAAGAGCGCCCCGGCGCGAGGGACCGCCGTTCGCCAGTCTTCGCCGGCCGTCTCCGGTTCCGACGCCAACAGGAGGAGGACCTCCGCCTGCAGCGGGTCCGTGTCCTGGAACTCGTCGACCAGTACGCGCCGGTAGCGGAGCCCCAGGTCCTTCCGCGCACCCGGGTTCTCCCGGAGTAGGTTCGCGGCCAGGAGGAGAAGGTCCTGGAAATCCAGGCGCCCCTCTCGGCGCCGGTGTGCTGCTAGCTCGCCAGCCGCACGCGTGACCAGCCGGATGGCGATCGCGTACCGGTGGGCCAGCCACTGGTTATGAAGGTCGCGCGCCGGTCCCCCCTCGTCGACGAACGTGTTCAGATCGTCGCGGAACCTCTTCGCCTCCGCTCTCCCGGCGCTGGAGTCGGACCACCGATTCTGGACGACGCTGTATGATGCTCTTCCGAGGAGGAGCGAGAGCGCATCGAAAAAGCGCCGCCGATCTGACCAGCCCTGGACATCCCGTCGGTAGGACAGCTCCCGCAGCCGCTTTTGGACCGTGTCCCACCCCGAGTGCGGCTCGGCGGCTGGCATGAGCTCGAGGCCGCGATCCAACAGGTGCTCCAGCTCGCGCCGAGTCACGTCGATGGCTTCATCCGCCGGCACCGCCGCCTCGTCCGCCGCGAACGGGACGTCCAGATTGTCGCAGACCGTATCGAAGGCGGCCTCGAGCATGTCGGGGCGAAGCCCGACGTCGGTGAGTTCCTCCAGAACCGGGTCTTCCTCAGAGACGAGACGCTCCAGAAAGGAATGCCAGTAGCTTTTCCGCAGCCGCAGCATGTCCGCCTCGGGAGTCTCCTCGAAAGCGGGGTCAATACCCGCTTCCAGCGGTCGCTCCCGAAGGAGGCGGGCGCAGAAGGCGTGGATGGTGCCCAGAAAGGCCCGGTCGATGCTGCGGAGCGCCTTGTTCAGGAGTTCGGACTCGGGGTTGTCCGGCGGGATCTCATTGAGCTTCGCTTCGAGGGCCCCCTGAAAGCGTTCCCGCAGCTCCGCCGCGGCCTTTCGCGTGAACGTGACCGCCGCGATCTCATCGATGCCCGCCGTGCCGCTCAAGACCAGCGCGACCATCCGGTCCGTGAGAGCCGTTGTCTTCCCGGAGCCGGCGCCGGCTTCCACGAGGATGTTCTCGTCGAGAGCCGTCTCGATCCGGTCGCGTGCCTCCTGGTCGCGGAGCGGCCGCGGGGATCCGGGCGGAGGAGTCTCACCACTCAACGGGAGCTCTCCCAGAGACGTGCCGTTCTCAGAGCCTCGTACTCTTCGGCGACGGGCCAGCTGACTTCGGCCCACTCGAGGAGAGGCGAGTCGTCCTTGCCCGACGGGCCTGCGGCCACCCGACAGATCGCTCGGTGGTCACAGAACCGGCAGTCTCCCGGCTGTTCGGTCGGAGGGAAGTGGCCGGCAGCTACGCCATCCAGCAGGCGGGCGATGAGCTCTCTGCCCGAGGCATACTCGGAGCGCTCGTAGCGGCGGGTCGTGTTTTGCCCCCGGCTGGACGGGAAGTGGTATTCGAACGCCTCGACGCGGCGGCCCAGCAGCTTCTCCACGACCCTCGCGTACACGATGTGCTGGAGCCTCCGACCGCCGTAGAAGGCGCCCGAATCGCGATCGTAGCCGAACGGGCGTCCGGTCTTGTAGTCCACGACCGTCAGCTCCGGATCTCCGTCGTCCACCCGGTCCACGGCTCCCCGCAGGAGTATCGTGCCGCCCGGGACATCCATGGGAAACGGGGCGTCGCCCCCGAGGCCGAACTTGAGCTCGAGCGCGATAGGTGCGGGTATGGAACTCGTCATGTTGAGGAAGGACCTCACGTCCTCGGCCAGATCCTCCAGCTCGCGTCGATAGACCGCCTGGCTGGGCGTCGGCACCTCGCCGAGCTTGATCTCGGCCTCCTCCGAGAGGATATCGAGGGCTCTGGCCTCTCCCGTCGTGCCGTGATCGGGTCGCTCCATCCGCTCTCGAAGGACGCGCTCGAACACGGTGTGAAGCAGGCTGCCGCGCTCTCTCGCATCGAGCCACCGATCGGGGTCCCAGGTCGGGTCGTCGGGCGAGTCGAGCCAAAGTATCCGATCGAAGAGATATCTTCGCGGGCAGGTGCCGAGGCTCTCCAAGGCGCTGGCCGACAGGGTCCGGCTCGCGTTCCTGCGTGGATCCAGCTCCTCGGCTCTCGGTCGGATGATGCCGTGGAAAGCGTTGCCCTTCTCTTCGCGGATCGCGTCGCGGGCGCGGATGCCGGCGTCGAGACTCGGAAACAGGGCACGGACGACTGAGCGTCCCGCCAGCAGGCGGCCTTCCTTCTCGAGGCTCGCGAGCCAAACGTCCTGCTGGTCCAGTCGGCCGTTCCCGCGCGGAACGGGGCCGGCAACGGGCTTGAGCTCTCGGTGGAGCTCCTCGAACGTCGCCGACGGGCGTCGCCGGCTGAGCCGGAACGCGTCGAGGAGCGCGGCCGCTGGCGCGATCTCGCGGGCCTCGGAGGGACTCCAGGACGCATAGCTCAGCGTGACGCTCCCGCGAAGCCTCGCGAGGAGACCGGCGAGCTGGAACTGGCGCCCGGTGAGCCGGTCGGCCGACGTGGGAAGGTCTTTGTCCGCCAACGCACGTCGGTCGGAGTCTAGCAGCAGCGGATCCAGAAGCCGGCCACCGGGAAAGCGGTCCGAGTCGAGGCCTACGACGAACGTGAAACGCCGTCCCGTCACGCCGCCATGCTCGAGGTCCGTCAGATAGAGGTGCCCACCTGACGAACTCCAGGGAGCTTTCCCCTCCGCGCGCGGGGCGGGCACGCGGATCCGCAGGTGCGAGCGCACGATGGCCGCTGCCGAGCCGTACTCGGTGGGACGCGAGAGTGAGGTCGCGATCCGGAGCAGGATGCGGTCGATTCGATCTTTCGCCGTGGCGTCGACCTCGTCTTCCGCGGGCACGAAGCGGAGGAAGGCGGCGAGGCCACGGGCCACGTCGGCCGGTGAGACTGCGACCGGGTCTTCCTCCGGTCCCTCGGGCGTCGGTGGCGTGCTTTCCAGGATCGTGGAGATGATCGAATACAGCGCTTCGAGCTCATGCCGCGGCCGCTCGGCGCGCGAGCCTGGCCTCTTGCTCGACTCACGGAGGCTCTGCTCGGCAGCTCTCGCCGCTTGCAGCCGACGCTCGATCGCCGGCAGGTAACGCGCACGCCCCCACCCGATGCGAAGCGAGCGCAGCCGGCGAGCGAGGGCGACCCCATGGAGCCGGGAGTGGCGGCCCTCGGGACGCAGGTCTCGGGCTTCCAGCAGACGGCGGATCACATCCGCCCCGAATCCTCCGTCCAGCCAGCGGAAATACGCGGTGACGGCCCGCCCGGGGCGCGTTCGCTCGACGGGCAGGCCAACGGCGAGTGTCACCGGGATGTCGAGCTGCTGCGTGAGCGCGTGGAGGGCGGAGCCGTAGGCTCGAGGATCCGATGCGATGATCTCCACGTCGTCCCAGCGCGCCCCTCCCTGTGCGGCGCGGCGGAGCACCTCGCGCAGCTCATCGGCTATGCTTCCCGCGGTGAACAGGTCGATGGCCACTGTCGGCGGCGCCTCGGGGGCGGCCGCTGGCGCAGTTAGGAAGGACAGGGAGCTTCTTGGCGGACCGGCTTTCCAGAGGACCGTCGCCGGCGTGGCGAGGCCTTCGACCGGATCCGTCGTCAGGGTCTCCGCCCCGAGCTCCAGGAGAAGACGGACGAACCGGCCCGAAAGCCCTCGCAGGGGCAGCGAAGGGAGAAGGAAGACCCTGCGGCCGGCCAGCGGGGAGGATCGTTTCTCATCTCGCGCGCCGCGCAGCTCATCGGCGGCTTGGGCGAGCACAGCGGCCTCGTCGGCCAGCAGATCGGAGCGAAGGCGGGTCTCGTACTCCTCGAGGATCGCCCCCACCACGCCGATCTTGTCGGGATCCGCCACCGGCGTGTGCCGTACCTTGTCCGGCCCGACGCCAGCGAGTCGTAGTGTCCGAACGCTCTGCCTGAGCCATTCCCGGAAGCCCACGCTGTCGACCAGCCCGGCGAAGCGTTCTGGCGGGTCGGGCACGAGAACACGGTCGATCGCCTCGTCGAGGAGGGCCTGTTCCTCGAACTCGTCGAGCGGCCGGATCCTCCCCCCCGCGAGAGCCGGGCCCGCCAGCTCCATGGCGAGCGGACGAACCGTCGACACCTCGAAACCGATCCACGACCCGCGTCTCCTGGCGAGCTGCCGAATCAGCTCGTGTGCTTCCCCACGGGTACGTCCAACGATGATCTTGCGATCGCGCGGGTATCGGAGCGCCACGGCCTCCAGTGATTCGAGGATCGTCGCGCAGTGACCGCGAGCATCTGACGTGCTGCCCACATCGGATGGGCCGGTTGGGTCGGGCGATGCGGTCCCGATTGGGTCGGGCGGTTCGGTCCCGGCGGGCAAAGGGGCCGGATCAGGCGGACGGACCGGATCATGCGGATGGGTCCGATCAGCCGAGCCAGCCGGATCAGCCGGCGGCGGGAACTCGAAGCCGAGTTGCTCTTCCACTATCCCGAGAAGACGATTGCGGGCAGGGGTGCAGACATACGTTCCGCAAAACTTAGAGTGCCGGAACCGTCCGGACGAGAGCACTGGTCGCGAACCCGGCGATCGATCGGCACGTTACCTGTTTGTGGGTGGCCGTCAAGGACGTGGGTGATCGTCAAGGACGAGGAGAGGAATGAGGTTCGGACCGGGATGCCGGAGCCCGCGGCCGCGGGCCAAACCTGGAAGACTCTGGAGCGTGTGGCTCTTCGGGCCGATCGTGCTCGCGGGCGCTATCGAGTCCGGCTTCCCGGATACAGTCCGCACCAGAGGGTTGGAGGCCGCGTCCGATCCGGACCTCGCCGCCGCTTACGAGCGCGCGGCGGAGCTGCCGGCGCTGAGCAGTCTCATCGTCGCCCAGGGCGGCGACGTTATCGGCGAAGAGTACTTCAGGGGGCTGCGGCCGAACCGCCAGGTCAACATCAAGTCGGCCTCCAAGAGCATCCTCTCAGCCCTCGTCGGGATAGCCCTGGAGGAGGGCTACCTGGAGAGCCTGGACCAGACGCTGGCCGAGCTGCTTCCCGACCATTTTCCGACGGGGGTGTCGCCAGAGCACAGGGAGATCACGCTCAGGCACCTCCTCACGATGACGTCCGGGCTGCAGACCACGAGCTTCCGGAACTACGGAAACTGGGTGGCGAGCCGGGACTGGGTGCGCTCAGCGATCGACCGCCCGATGGTGGACCGACCGGGAGGCCGGATGATCTACAGCACCGGCAACTCTCACCTGGTGTCCGCGATCCTCACCCGCTCCACCGGCATGAGCACGAAGGCGTTCGCCCAGCGCCACCTCTTCGGACCGCTGGGCATCAGGTCTCCGGCATGGGATCGGGACCCTCAGGGCTTCTACCTGGGCGGAAACAACATGGCGCTCTCCCCACGAGATCTGTTGAAGATCGGGGAGCTGTACCTGGCCGGCGGGTCGGTGGATGGGCACCGGATCCTGCCCGAGGCCTGGATCCGGGAGTCCTGGCGTCCCTACAACAGATCGCGATGGAACGGCTACGGCTACGGGTACTTCTGGTGGCACCGGCGATCCGGGCGCCACGACGTCCACTTCGCCTGGGGGTACGGCGGACAGTTCGTGTTCGTCGTCCCAGAGCTCGAGCTGGTGGTCATCACGACCTCTCGGATCGGGGACAGAAGCGCGGGGCGAATGCACCGTCGCGAGATCCACCGCCTGCTCGACCGCTATATTCTGCCGGCCGTCAGCGCCGACCGCCGGCCAGACGCATCGCTTCGGGCCGCCGCCTGAGACGCAGCATGGCGATCGTGCCGATCGCTGGCCCGATCGCGAGGGGGGCAAAAGCCCAGTCCCACCCGAAGCGCTCCTGCCACACCGGAAGCATACGGATCGTCACGCTGGTCAAGAGGAATCCCACGGCCGTCTGGAGCGTCAGCGCAGTCCCCACGTACGCCGGCTCGGCGAGCTCGGTGATGCAGGTGGAGAACTGGGCGGAATCCGCGACGATGGCGAAGCCCCACAGAAGACAGAAAGGCGTGATCAGCCAGGCCGGCGTCGCAAACAGGAAGCCGGCCGTGAGGCAGCACGCTCCGCTGATGAGCATGCTGAGGCTCGTCACTGCGGTTCGGCCGCTGCGATCGGCGGCCAGGCCCGCCGCCCAGGCTCCCGGCCCGCCCATCGCGATCGTCGCGAACGCGATCATGCCCGCGAAGATCGGGGTCGTGAGCTCACTCCCGTCCTGCCGGAAGCTGGCGGCGAGGTAGAGCGGAACCCACGTCCAGACGGCGTACAGCTCCCACATGTGCCCAAAATAGCCGACGTTGGCGAGCATCGTTGCGCGATCGCGCAGGATTCGGCCTACCGCCCGAGGGTCGAAGGGCGCGGTCGGAGCTTCGTAGGGCCCGGTCCGCAGGCCGAAGAGCGCGATCAGTCCGCCGGCCGTCGCCAGCCCCGCCGACAGGTAAAGCACGTGCCGCCAGTCGCCGATCCCACCCGCCACCCTCAGAAGATGCGGAGCCGCCGATCCCACGGTGAGGGCGCCCACCATCACTCCGATGGCGAGGCCGCGCCTATCGCGAAACCAACCGGCCATGATCTTCATGCCCGGTGGATATACGCCGGCGAGCGCCATGCCGGTGACGAACCGAAGCAGGATGGCCATGGCTGCGCCGCTCGCGAAGGAGGCGATCGCCGCGGTAGCGGCCGCGCCCAGCAGCGTAGAGATCGCCACGAGCTTCCTGGGATTCACGAGATCGGCAAGCGTCGTCACCGCCGAGAGAAGCGCACCCGCCACGAAGCCGAGCTGGACCGACATGGTGAGCCATGCGGCCGCACCGGCGTCGAGCCCCCACTCCTCCGTGAGCTCGGGGACCACAGCGCTCGCGCTGAACCAGAGTGACATAGCGAGCAGCTCGGCGAGCGCCAGCCGAAGGAGGGCTTTCCTCTGCTGGTCGCGATCGATCACAGGTAGGGTGCGAACAGTCGTGCCACGCCATCACGAAGTCGAACCGGGAGGGCACGGGCTTCGACCTCCTCGAAGCTCAACCGGCGACCCAGGTCCATCTTCTCCCCCGTGAGGCGAAGCAGCTCGTCGGCCAGCGCTTCGTCGTAGCACTCCACGTTGTACTCGAAGTTCAGCCGGAGACTCCGCGCGTCCCAGTTCGCCGACCCGACCAGGCACCAAACGCCGTCCACGACCATGACCTTGGAGTGATCGAACGGGGGAGGGACGAGCCAAACGCGGCAGCCCGGCTCCAGTACCTGCCACAGCTGCGCCTGGCTCGCCCACCCCACCAACCTGAGGTTGTTCTTCTCCGGAAGGACGATATCGATGTCCACACCCCGGTACGCCGCGAGGCGGAGCGCCGTAAGCGTGGGCAGGTCCGGGAGGAAATACGGCGTCGCGATGCGTATCGATCGACGCGCCGCCCCGACGGCGGCCAGAATCGTCCACAGGATGGTCTCGAAATCCTCGTCGGGCCCGTCCGGAAGGCCTCGAGCCCACACATCGCCGGACGGACTGGTCGCCGAGTGCCAGGCGGGGCCGCCGAGCAGCTCGCCGGTGGTGAAGTACCAGTCCTGGTGGGCGGCGGAGAACATCTGATCGACGATCGGGCCCTCGAACCGGAAATGCAGGTCCTGCACCGGGTGGGCGGACGGCTGCTCCAGCAGGCAACCTTCGCGGATGTTGAGCCCGCCCGCGAAACCTGTTCCGCCGTCCACGATAAGCAGCTTCCGATGGTTGCGGAGGTTGACATAGGGGTTACGAAAAGGCACGCGTGAGGGCAGGAACTCCGCCGTCCCGACGTTCCTCGCTCTCAGGGCGCGCGTGATCGGTGACCGGCTGTACCGCTTGCCGACCGAATCCACGAGAACGCGGACCGCGACGCCCCGTGCTGCGGCGTCCGCCAGCGCGTCTACGAACAGCCGACCCGCCCGGTCGTTGTCGAAGATGTAGGTGGTCAGCAAGACGCTCCGCTCGGCACGCGTGATGGCTTCCAGCATCTCCGGATAGGCTTCGTCGCCGTTGACCAGGGACCGAACGACGTTGCCCGCCAGGAGCTGGTTGCCGGTCGCCCTCCCGACCGTGCGGCTCAGCCGGCCGAGCTCTTCGTCGAACTGGGTGGGGAGCGTCGTGGATCCTGCCGGCGCCAGCGCGCCCTCGTCCAGCTCCGGGCGCAGGGCGACCAGTCGAGCCGCGCGTCGCTGGATTCGGTTGATTCCGAAGAAGTAGTAAGCGATCGCCCCGACAATGGGGCTGAACAAGATGAGCGCGCACCAGCCGATTGCCGCCCGTACGTCGCGTTTGTGCAGGATCACGTGCCCGGACGCGATGACGATCACGACGGCGTGACCCGCGCCCGCGAGCCATGGCCAGAGGCCCTCGAAACTCACGGCTCCGACCGAATGCCTCGCGGGCGATCAGGTCTCACGTTTGCACGATGCCGGATGCCGGAGGCTACCGTTCGGTATCCTCGTACCGCTTCTTGAGCTGCTCCACGACCGCCGGGTCGGCCAGCGTCGTCGTGTCGCCGAGTGCGCGGCCTTCGGCGATGTCGCGAAGGAGGCGGCGCATGATCTTCCCGCTTCGCGTCTTCGGCAGGTCGGCGGTGAAGATGATGTCGGCAGGCTTGGCGATCGCACCGATCTCGCGGGCCACGTGGTCGCGAAGCTCCTTGCTCAGATCATCGGATACCGGGGCGCCGTCTACGAGCGACACGAACGCCGCGATCGCCTGCCCCTTGAGCTCGTCCTGGCGACCCACGACGGCGGCCTCGGCCACCATTTGGTGGTTCACGAGCGCCGACTCGACCTCCATCGTGCCGATTCGGTGGCCGGCGACGTTGAGGACATCGTCGACGCGGCCGGAGATCCAGTAGTAGCCATCCTCGTCACGCCTGGCGGCGTCGCCCGTGAAGTAGGAGCCCTCCCACTTCGACCAGTACGTCGTCCGATAGCGTTCCTCGTCTCCGTAGATGCCGCGAAGCATGGACGGCCAGGGCGAGGTGATCGCGAGTAGTCCGCTCTCCGCCTCGTTACCCTCGCTGTCCAGGATCGTCGCGTCGGTGCCCGGGAAGGGGACCGTTGCCGAGCCCGGTTTGGTGGCGATCGCGCCCGGAAGCGGCGTGATCATGATCGCCCCGGTCTCGGTCTGCCACCAGGTGTCCACGATAGGGCACCGGTCGCCGCCGATGTTCTCTCGATACCACATCCACGCCTCCGGATTGATCGGCTCGCCGACGGTTCCCAGTAGGCGCAGGCTCGAGAGATCGTGCTTGGCCGGCCACTCGGCCCCCCACTTCATGAACGCACGGATCGCCGTGGGCGCCGTGTAGAGGATCGTCACGCCGTACTTCTCGCACAGCGTCCAGAAGCGCCCGCGGTCCGGCCAATCAGGCGCGCCCTCGTACATGAGCTGGGTCGCGCCGTTCGCGAGAGGCCCGTAGACGATGTAGGAGTGGCCCGTCACCCACCCCACGTCCGCGGTGCACCAGTAGATGTCCTCGTCTCTGAGGTCGAAGACCCAGCGAGTGGTGGCCAGCACCTGGGTCATGTAGCCGCCCGTCGTGTGCACGATGCCTTTCGGCTTCCCGGTGGTACCGGACGTATAGAGGATGTAGAGGAGATCCTCCGAATCCATGGGCTCGGCGGGGCACTCGACGTCGGCCTCTGCAATGAGCTCGTGATACCAGTGATCTCGCTCTTCCATCGTGGCGCCACCGAGCACCTCCCCGTCGGGATGCCGGCGCACGACGACGACGTGTTCCACGACCTCCAGTCCATGGACGGCAGCGTCGGCGTTGGCCTTGAGCGGCACGATGCCGCCGCGCCGATACCCGCCGTCCGCGGTGATCAACACCTTGGTGCTGGCATCTTCGATGCGGTCCCGGAGCGACTGGGGAGAAAACCCTCCGAACACCACCGAGTGGGGAGCTCCGATCCGGGCGCACGCCAGCATGGCGATCGCGGCCTCCGGGACCATCGGAAGGTAGATCGCCACGCGGTCTCCCTTCACCACGCCGAGGCCCTTGAGGGCGTTGGCGAACCGGCTGACCTCTTCGTGAAGCTCGCGATAGGTGTAAGTCCGCACGTCACCCGGCTCGCCCTCCCACACCAGCGCGCGCTTGTCGGCTCGTCCCGGTGTAAGGTGGCGGTCCAGGCAGTTGTAGGCGGCGTTGAGCTTGCCTCCCACGAACCATCGGGCGAACGGCGGTTGCCAGTCGAGAACGCGCTCCCACGGCTGGAACCAATGGAGCTCCCGGGCCCACGACTCCCAATACCCTTCGCGATTATCGGCGGCGGTCAGATACGGCTGCTCACCAACCACGTGGGCTCGGTCGCGGAAGTCGGGAGGGGGATCGAAGGTGCGCTCCTCGCTGAGCAGGACGTCGATTTCACGGCGCTTCGCGGTAGTCACTCTTGCACCTCAAGGTATCTCGGATTCCATGAACCGTAGGTCTCGAATTGCGGTCAACGGCGCGTCGACAACGATCCAGCGGGCTGACGGGCGTCTGCCGGCAGCGCTCCCAAGGGCTGACAGACGCATGCCGGAAGCAGACATTGAAGAGCATGACGATGAAGCGCAAGCAGCGTCAGGGAGTCTCGCGCGATGAGTGAGGATACACTCCTTCTCCTGGTCGTGGCCGGAATGATCCTGGCCTTCGCGCTCGGGATCTGGATCGGCCTGGGTTACCCGGGTCTGTACGACAAGTACGAGCAGACGGGAAGGGCGCCGAGGGTCTCGCCGTTCGCCATGCTGGTGGCCTGGCTGGCGGGAGGACTGGGCCGGCGCCGCCCGCCGGGCCCTTCCAGCCGCAGCCGAAATCGCCGCAGGTTCTTGGATCGCGAACGGCGCGGCCGGCGCTGATCGACGCCGTGGGCTCCTATACCACCCACCCGGGAACCTGGACCGACGGCAGAAGGCTGCAGGTTCGGCGCGTCCTCTGGTGGGTCCTGGCGGCCAACGTCCTCGTCATCATCGCCAAGCTCGCCGTGGGTCTCCGCTCGGGCTCCATCGCGATCCTCGGTGACGCCGGCCACTCCGGCGTGGACGCCCTGAACAACCTGGTGGCCCTGCTGGCCATCCGTTTGGCCTCGGACCCGCCCGACGCCGAGCACCCGTACGGCCACGGCAAGTTCGAGACGATCGGGGCGCTCGCCATCGTGAGCTTCCTCTCGATCACCTGCTTCGAGCTGATGACGGGCTCGATCGGTCGGCTGTTGGCCGGCGTGTCTCCTCCCCGTCTGGAGCCACTCACCTTCGCCGTTCTGGGAGCGACAATGGTGGTGAACCTGGGGGTGGCGTCGGCCGAGATGCGCTACGCGAAGCGGCTGCAGAGCGAGATGCTGGCGGCCGATTCCAGACACACGATGGCAGACGTCCTCGTGACCGCCTCCGTGCTGGGAGGCCTCATCCTGGTCGGGCTGGGTTGGGCGGCGGCCGACGCCTGGCTCGGCATCCTGGTGGCGATCGTGATCGCTCGTAGCGGTTGGCAGATCCTTCGCACGACGGTTCCCGTTCTCGTGGATCGGCGCGCGATCGATGCCGATACGATCCGGCGCATCGCCAACGACACGCCCGGCGTGGAGGCAGCCACCGACATCCGATCGAGGGGACGACCCGACGAAGCGTTCGCGGAGCTCACGATCCAGGTCCATCCGGGCACGAACGTCCGCGAGGCGCACGAGATCGCCGATGCCGTGGAGGAAAGACTGAGGAAAGGAGAAGGGCTCTACGGCGTGGTCGTCCACGTAGAGCCGCGGTCCGATTGATCCCGTCCGAGGCGGGTCGATTCGCGGCGGTCGGGTCCCGGCGACTCAGGCCGTGGCCGGCCGCCACGTGCACTTCCGGTCGCCGCGACCCTCGCACTCGACGTGCGAGATCGGGCCCTCTTCGGCCCGGTACAGCTCCAGGGACCTCTCGAGGGCCGCATTCAGAAGCAGACAGCCGGCGTCGGAGCGGCAGGCTTGAGCCAGAAGGCCGCCGTTCATGATGAGACCCGTAGGGCGAAGCTCCGTTCGCACGTCTCCGTCGGGAGCCAGCTGCCTCGCGATGCGGGAGACGCCGCGCAGACCCATCCGGCGCCGCACGCCTGCTGGAAGGCCTCGAGCGATCGCCCGCACCCCGCCTCGACGCTTCGACGCCTGCTGTGCGAGACGCCGTCCAGCATCCGAGAAGACCGAGCGTGCGTCGGGCCGGCGGCTCACCAGCTGGAACAGCTCCCCCACCTCCTGGGCGCGGAGGGAGCCGCCATCACGTGAGAGTGCGGCGTACCTGCGGATGTTCGCTTCGACGACCGGGCTGAGGCCCAATCTCCTGGGCAGGGACTGCTGCACATCCTCGTCTTTGAGGTGTTCGGTCGGAATGTCGGCGTCTCGAAGCGACTCGAGGAGCGCCAACGCCACTTCCGGAGAGACCTC
>JAUVMT010000257.1 GCA_030600085.1 Gemmatimonadales bacterium
CCAAGCGGTCCCGGGGGACCTGACGTGACGCTGTGGCACCTCAACGGCGGCATCGACTTCGACTTCATCCACAAGCCGGACAGCAGGTTCAAGTTCCAGCTCTACGTGCTCGGCGGGGTCGTGTTCGTGAACTCGGACAAGGTCGACTTCCGCGACCCCAACCCGGACGACACGAGCGACCTCGGCTGCCCGCTCGCGCCTGATGGTCTCTGCCTCGTCGACTGGCAGGACGCCTATCCGGAGTTCAGCGCCGGGATCCGCCTCGGCTTCGAGGTCGGGGACTGCACGCCGGCTCGCGCGAGGGTCTGCGGCGAGATCGGTCTCTTCGGCGGCGCGAACGTCATGTTCGGAAACGAGGAAGACACCGAGCCTATCACCGGGCTGCACAACACGGATCCGTTCGGGACGTTCACCACCATCCCGGTCGGCATCAACATCCGGATCAACGTCCTCTAACCGAGGACTGATCGGCCGGACGCTTGCCTTAGCTTCAGGCTGTCCCGGCACCCGAGGGGCGCGACCTCCAGGTCGCGCCCTTTTTCTTTGCCGCTTCCGCACACCCGCCTTCCAGCAGATGCTACCTTCCACCAATAGTGACCGGCGGCAGCTGCCGACTCGCGGCTAGCTGCAACTCGTACAGGCGTTGGAAAAAACATGCACGACCACCAGGACGACTCCTACTCACTCTTCGACTCCACTGAAGCGTCTGGCTCACCCGAGGTGCTCGACGCCGAACCGGCCTCTCACGCCGAGCCAGATCCCGAACCTGACCTCGACGCTCTGTCGGCCACCGCGTTGCTCACCGGAGGAACTGGGCTCATTGGTAGCCACACCGCGGCTCTCTTCCGCGAGATGGGCTGGAGAGTTCGCGCCCTCATCCGTCCCTCGAGCGATGCCGCCTTTCTCGAGGAGCTCGGCTGTGAGTTCGTCCTCGCCGACCTGACGGATCCCGAAGCCGTAAGCGGTGCGGCGGATGGCTGCGAGGTCGTCGTCCACGCCGCGGCCCAGCTCGGGAAGCCCGCCTCCATGGACCGACACGTGGAGGTGAACGTCGAGGGCACACGCCGGATTCTCAAGGAGGCGATCGACGCCGGCGCGCGACGCTTCGTCCACATCTCCAGCGTGGCGGCATACGGAACTCCCTTCGACGCGAGCACGCTGCCCCTGGACGAGGAGACTCCCCTGGACGACCCGATCCCCGAGGAGGATCACTACAGCCTCACGAAGCGAATGGCGGAGGAGGTGGTTCGGAAGGTGGACCGGCGCATCGAGTGGTGCATCTTGAGGCCGGATATGGTGATGGGCGAGCGCGACCGCCTGTTTACGCCCCGCGTCTCTCGCTGGGCCTCTCGGCCGGTGCTCACCACGCTGGGGACGGGCGCGAACGATCTTCCACTCGTATACGCCGGCAACGTGGCGCTGGCGGCCTGGCTGGCGGCCACCCAAGACGCGGCTGCCTGGCGGACCTACAACGTGACGGATGACGGCGAGCTCAACCAGAAGACGCTGGTCCGCATCGCGGCCGGCCGCGGCCCGGACGCACCCGTTCTGCCGCTTCCCGTGCCGCTCATTGTCGCGGCAGGTCGCATCGGGGCGGTCGTCGGCCGAATCATTCCGGGAGTCCGCCCACGCGTGCTCACTCCTCGCCGCATCCGGCTCTTTACGGAGGGGAATCCGTACGATGGAGAGCTCATTCGAAAGGAGCTCGGCTGGAAGCCGACCGTGTCCACGGAGGAGGGTTGGCGCAGGTCGGTGGACTGGCACCGCGCCTACATGGCTCCCGCGGGTCTGGAAGCTCGCGACGAGGTCTGAGGTCTGAGTGGCGCCCGCCGCACTCGGCCGTTGGGGTTCCGTTGCGAGGTGAATTGAGCTAAAGTGTGAGACCTTGAGGGCTTGGGCAGCTTTGTCTGGCCTCGTATTTGCACGCGCGCTTTGGAGTGCGCGACATTCGCGCGCACTTGCGCAAACGGGCTCGGGTTTACACTTTTATGGGCCCCCCCCATTCGCGCTATCATGTACATCGAGACGCGACGTCTGCGCTCGACAAGGGTTTATTATCCCTGAAAGGGAGGCCTGCATGGGTAAGAAGGGAAGTTCGCTCAAGACAGCCGTCGCGGCACTGGCTGCCGTCGTGCTGGCGGGTGGTTGCAGCCATCTCGTGCACGTCGAGGAGCTTGATGCGCGCTTCGCCGCCATCAACAGCAGCCTCGACGAGCACGCGGCGCAGCTGGCCGGCCTTGCGGGTCTGGCCGCGGCGGTCGCTGATCTCGAGGGTCGCGTGAGCTCGCTCGAGGACGATCTGGCCGCGCTGCGTCGCCAGTTCGAGGAGTGCGGCTGCGGCGGCATGGCTCTGGGCCTGCCCGTCTACTTCGACTTCAACGAGGACGCGATCCGGGACGTTGACAAGCCGGTCCTGGACGAGTTCGCCAGAGTGATGAACCGCGAGCACGGCGACGCTCTCGTGACGCTCGAGGGCTTCACCGACCAAGCCGGTTCGGTGGCCCATAACTACGACCTCGGTCGTCGCCGCGCCGAGAACGTGCGGTCCTACCTGGTCAGCGCGGGAATGAACACCGACCGGGTCCGTGCCGTCAGCTACGGCGAGGTTGCCAACCGTCAGGTGAATCCGGGCAACACCGGCGCACAGAATCCGCAGAGCGGAATCGAGAACCGCCGGGTGACCTTCGTCCTCGAGTGGGACGGTCGCGTCGGTGAAATGGGTATGTAACTCCCTCTTACCGTTGGCCGTCGCGCGGCGGCTCAGGCCTCCGCTGATGTAAGCCAATCGCGCGGCCTAATCTCTCGGTCCCCGGCCAACGCCGGGGACCGTTTTTTTTGCCGGGGCGCGTCCGCGGAGGTCTCGTCACGGGAAACGCTGAAGAGGAGCCAACGGCAGTGGGTCAGACCGAACCCGGCAGTTCCGCTGAGCATCTCGCCCTGGTCGAGAGCGCTGGGCTCCTGGACGAGAGCAGCCGGAGGGTCCTCAGCATCTCGGGAGACCGCGCCGGCGAGATGTTGCACGGTCTGGTGACGAACGACGTGAAGCGTCTCTCCGTCGGTGAGGGCCTCTACACCTTCATGCTCACGCCGAAGGGAAGACCGGTTGCGGAGATGAGGCTCCTCCGACTCGAGTCGGAGTTCTGGATGGACATGCCGGGGAGTTGTGTTGA
>JAUVMT010000117.1 GCA_030600085.1 Gemmatimonadales bacterium
CGGCAAGCGGGAAAGGAGGGCCAGTGGCAGAAAGTACAACCAGTTTCCCGTGTTGAGCGCGAGCGGCAAGCCGTAACGCCTGTGGAGCGCCGGCTCTCCACGCCGCAGCGGCGAGTCATCCTCGATATCGTCGATCACGAGTGAGCCCACGTGCAACAGCTCGATCACCACCGGCAGCAACTCCGGAGGACCTTCGGGCCCGCCGCCGGCCAGCCGCCAGGCGCATTCCAACAGACGGGCACGCAGGCCCTTTCCGGAACGCCCGAGGATGTCTCGGGCAGGATCCAGGAGGGCCGAGTCCCAGAATTGCGGGTCGAACTCTTCCTCGGATTCGAAAGAACCGGGCAGCTTCTCGAACAGCTCTCGCAGGGACGAGGTCAGAGCAGCGTCTGGCTCGAGCAGTCTGGCGGTAATGCTCATCGTTCGGTTCCGTATCGAAGTCGGTGGCGCAAAGACAAGCCGCGAGGCGGCCGACCCGTCATCAGCCGAATACGATCCGGCCAAGTTAGACGGAGCGCATAGAAATGCCCAATGGTCGTCTCAGGCAATCGGTAGAAACGCTCGAAGATCGGAACGCGCGCCGCGGGCGGGCACCATCGGAAGAGGAATCGGTTAAGTAGATGTGCAAACTTCACTTGACGAATGTGTTCATGCGCAAACCGGCGCAAGTCAGCTCCGAACAGGTCGGCCGGCGGCCGGCCCGCCACGAACTCCGCCAATCGGGCGGCCACCGGGAAGGAGTACCCCGTCCCGGGGTGGAACCAGCCTCCGCGGTATCCTCCGAGCAAGGGACCGGAGGCCGGCACGCTCGGGGACCCTGTCCAGGGCATCGGGAGTACGCCGACCTCCTCCCGCACGACTTCCGTGGCTTCCCAACCCCTGGAGGCGACGCAGCCGAGGACCTCGTCTCGCAGTTGGACCCGGTCCAGAGAATGAGTCTCGTGGAAGTAGGTGTCCTCGACGAGCAGCCTCGAAGGGCCCAGCGGGAGGATGTATAGGAATCTATAGCCCTCCGATTGGTCGACGGTCGCGTCCATCAGAACCGGTCGATCCAGATGGTGCGGCCGCGCCAACTCCAGTTCCAGACCGAGGAATTTCTGATAGCCTGCAGTGGCCCGGCCCGAAGGGGGCGGCGGACCCCGAGAGTCGACGACCACTCTGCCCTCCAAACGACCGCCGGAGCTCAGGGTCACGACGTGCGTGCCGACCTCCGACACTTCCGTGTTCAGGAACAGCTTGGACCCCGGGCCTCCACGCACGGCGGCAGACGCGACCTCGTCCAAGCGCTCGCTTGTGACGGCCGAGTAACGGCCGTCGATCGTCCGCTGCAGATTCGGGAAAACGACGCGATAGCCAGGCCACGCGTGCACGACGAGCGGCTCCAGCCAATCACGGGAATCGGGGGCCACGTCCGCCTCGTGAAAGCACCAGGTGTGGTTTCCGCCGAGAGCGCCCGCGCGCTCGACCAGAGCGATCCGGCTCTCCGGTTGTCGCATCCGAAGCGCGCCCGCGATCAGGCCGTTCTGGAGGCCGCCGCCGACCAGGACATAGTCGAACTCCGTCATCCCTGATGATGGGGACTGGTCGACCTGGAACCAACCGGCTGTAGAAAGGGGTACACTTTGGCGAGGCTGTTCGATCAGCAAGGAGCTAGAATGCCGAACCCTATATCGTGAGTCTCGTCGTGAGCCGCTGGCTTTCGCAGAACACACATCGTATCGCGTCTCTCGGCTTGGTGACGGCGGCGCTGTCGACCGTGACGGTCGCCTCCGAGGGGCACGCGCAGCCCTGGGCGGCGCCAAGCTCGGCCGCACAGGCAGCGCGAAGCGAGGACCCCTTCGATCCATCCGGGCTGGCCGAAGGTCCGTTTTCCGAGATGTCCGCGCTCCTCGAGGTCACCATATTCAAGATCGATGTTCTTACGCTGACCATTCGAGTGAACGAGGCGACGGCCGAGCGCCTGAAGTCACTCGCCGAAGGGCGACGCTACAGCGAGGAGCTCGCTGATTCGGTCGCCACCGTGATCCTGGATGCCGACGACGCCTGGGCCCGGCAGGTGTTCCACCGTGACGTGAGCCTGGGCCGCTTCGCTGGTGGCATGCGAGAGACGGGTAGGAAGGCGGCCGAGGCCGGTTTCATCACGCAGGAGTACTTCGAGCAGTTCTCGGAGAACGTCCCGATCTGGTTTGGCTTTCTGGAAGAAAGCGGGGCCAAGAAGGGAGACGAGATTCTGTTCCTCGTCCGCGGAAACCGTCTGCGAACGATCTACCGCACCGCGGATGGCCGGGTGCTGATGGACGAGGGAGCAGAGGGAGCCGAGGCACGGCGGGCGAGCATTCCGAGCTTCTTCGCGCCCGGCACTGATTTTAGGAAGCGCCTGGTGGAGTCGCTTCTCGCGTCCGAGAGCGGAGCCTAGCCCTCGTGCTGCCGTCCCGTGCCTCTCCTGAGCGCCGAGATCCGTGCCTTCCGGACCAGTTCCTCCGAGTCGTCCAGCGTCCGAGACTCCTTCCCGTGCATCTCGAGAGGTAGGAACTCCAGCCGCTCGAGCAGCTCCTCGCCGCTGACGCCCATCAACGGACATTCCACGGCATCGCAGGACTCGACCTTCTCCAGGCAGACGACATCCGACATGTCCACTTCCCGCTCGGCTCCGGGATCCACCTTCACGAGAACCTCGCAGTCGCAAGCGGCGCAGTAGGCCACGTAGTTCTTCATGGCTCCCTCCTCGGCATCTCGAAGTCCGACCAACCGGTGAGCGTCGGGCTACGCAACCGGCATGCTTCAGGCTACCAAGTTCGGCCGGAATCGCCTAGGGGGAGATCTTCGCGCTCGGGGGTGGGAGATTGCCTGACAGGAGGATGGTCGCCGGAGCTCACCCGACCTCGCTCGGGAGCATGTCTCGCTTGGCGTACACCTCGCGGCCGTTGCCTGCAGTGGGGTCGTTGCTCTCGGCTCGAGCAAGCCTCAGCTGGAAGCCCGCCTCCAGCTCCGCCGCGCCATCGCCGGACAGCTCGATCGCTCGAGCGGCGTACCGAAGCAGCTGGACCGCTTCGATCCCGGCGATGTCGTCGAAGAACCAGCCGCAGGAGGTGAAGAGCCGAAGAGCGTTACGCTCGAGCTCGAGTAGCTCGGCGGCGCGAGCGCTCTGCCGGCCGGTGAGCGGCCGGGTCGCATGGCGGTCAAGGTGCTCGCGAAGGGTGCCTTCGAAGGCGTCCGTCCCGGCCGTTGGGACCACGGCCCCGTAATCGTTACGCGCCTTCCAGGGATCCCCGAACAGCTGACGCCCCTCCGCCTCGAAGACCTCGTGGAGGCGCCCGGCAAGCCAATCCATCGCTTCCCGAAGCGGCTTCCGCCACGTCTGCTCGCTGGCGGTTTCGACGGCCAACTTGCAGCCACAATCCGACCGCCAGCGCTCCACCCCGTGAACGCAGCTCCACGAGCTCGGCTCGATCAGTGCGACGGCCTCGGTCGGTGGATGGCGGGCGAGAAAAGAGGCGAAGTTCTCGACTCGAGCCCCTTGAGAAACCAGCTGATCAATGACGGACGCCAGCGCGATCTCACCCTGCTCGTGGTGATGACCGAACGTCTCACCGTCCGTGGCCATCGCCACGAGCAGCGGGCCTTTGTCGGAGGCTCCAACCGCCATCCGCTCCGCCCATGCTCGGGGATCCTTCAGGAGCGGTCCGTAGGCGACGCCATGGCTGAGCTCGCCGTCGTACACGAAGATCGCGATCTCACGGCCCCCGGAGCGCGTTCGGTACATGCCCGGCAGCCCGCCGCCTGGAGCCTCTTCGACCTGTTCAGGACCTACGACGGTAAACCCGATCCCCTCCTGCGCGAGGACGTCGAGCGTCTCATCGTCCACGGCGGCCTCCGGAAGCCACATCCCCTCCGGCTCTCGAGCGAACCGGCGACGAAAATCCGCCACGCCCCAACGAACCTCGGTGACCTTGTCACGGCGGGATGCGAGCGGAAGGATCGTGTGATGATAGGGCAAGGCGATCGCTCCGCCGTGCCCGACCCTGCCCCGGCTCAGGCGATCGGCCTCCAGGATGCTCCCGTAGGTTTCCGGCGACGCTCGCTCAAGCCAGTATAGGAGAGTCGGACCGAAATCGAAGCTCATCCAGGCGAGCGCGTTGACGACGCCTGAAAAATGGCCGCTCTCCTCGGGTGGCCGGGCGGCCGTGACGGCGCTATAGCACTCTCGCTCCACCCGTTCGTTCCAATCGTGAAACGGCGCGGCCGAGGGCTGCCGCGGTATCGTGTCGGTCCAGGGATCCTCCCGCGGCGGCTGGTAGAAGTGCCCGTGGATGACGGCCGACCGTGGCCCCGGCGTCATCGAGATCCCGGCGTCATCGAGGTCCCGGCCTGCCGATCCGCGCCGCGTCGCGAAGGGTGGCGAGCGGCCAGTATTCGGCGACCAAGTGAACGATGGTGTATGAGCCCATGAACGCGTTCCGGACAGGTTGTTTTGTTGCGTGAACAGCGAACCTAGTTTGTATCTCCCGGCTAGCCAACGACCGATGCCGTACGTTGTGGGGCTGTATCCTGAAGCCGACTTCTTCGCGAGGTGCAATGGCTGATCTCGGCGCGGTCGAAGGACTGCTCCACGGCCTCTGTCGCGCACCCTTCGACATCTTGGGCATCCACCGCCTGGTGGGGAGCGACGAGGGCGGGGTCGTGCTCCGCGCGTTTCTGCCGTGGGCCTCCGAGGCAACCGTCGTGCACGATGGCCGGCGCGTGCCCCTGCAGCGCACGCACCCGGACGGCCTGTTCGAGGCGGCCTTTCCGGAAGATTCCGAGCCGTTTTCCTACGAGATCGAGGCGGTCACCGAGGCTGCAGAAGCCGTCCGACTTGACGATCCCTACCGATTCGGCCCCGTCCTGGATCCGGACCGTATCTCCCGCTTCCTGCGTGGTCACGATCAACGGATCTTCGAGTACCTCGGCGCCCACCTGATGGAGCACGAAGGGGTGTTCGGCACCTGCTTCGCCGTCTGGGCGCCGAACGCACACAACGTCAACCTCATCGGCGATTTCAACGCTTGGGACGGCAGATGCCATCCGATGCGGCGCCGGGGGAGGAGCGGCGTGTGGGAGCTTTTCCTCCCCGGCGTCCGGGAGGGAGCGCTCTACAAGTACGAGATCCGCACGACGGACGGTCACCGACTCGAAAAGGCCGACCCCGTCGGATTCGCTATGGAGCTTCGGCCGGCCACGGCGTCGGTGGTCGCCGATCTCGACCGCTACGAATGGGGCGACGGCGACTGGCTGAGCCAGCGAAGTGAGAGGCAGGGGTCGGAAGCGCCAATCTCGATCTTCGAGGCGCACCTCGGATCATGGAGAAGACGGCCGGACCGGGACCCCTCCACCGACGATCAGGGGTGGCTCGGGTATCGCGAGCTCGCGGAGAAGCTGCTCCCCTACGTCAAGGAGATGGGCTATACCCACATCGAGCTGCTGCCCGTATCGGAGCATCCGCTCGACCAGAGCTGGGGGTACCAGACCGTCGGCTACTTCGCGCCGACGTCCCGCTTCGGGTCTCCTGACGACTTCCGGTTCTTCGTCGACCGCGCCCACGAGCTCGGCCTCGCCGTGATCCTCGACTGGGTGCCCGCCCACTTCCCGCACGACGCCCACGGGCTGGCACGCTTCGACGGTCCGCACCTCTATGAGCACGCAGACCCGAGAAGAGGCGCGCACCCCGACTGGGGCACGGCAATCTTCGACTACGGTAGGCCGGAGGTCATGGCGTTTCTGGTCTCGAGCGCTCTGTTCTGGATCGAGGGGTACCATGTCGACGGTCTCCGCGTCGACGCGGTCGCTTCCATGCTCTATCTGGACTACTCCAGGGCAGCCGATGAGTGGGTGCCAAACATCCACGGGGGACGCGAGAACCTCGAGGCGATGGACCTGTTGCGCCGAATGAACGATGTCGTGCATGCCGAGGCCCCGGGCGTCCTCACGTTCGCCGAGGAATCCACCGCCTGGCCCCAGGTCTCCCGCCCCACCTCGCAGGGCGGCCTCGGCTTCGACATGAAATGGAACATGGGGTGGATGCACGACACGCTGGAGTCTCTGCAGACCGCCCCGGCCGAGCGGAGCCAGACGTACGACCGACTCAGACAATCGATGGCCTATGCCTTCTCGGAACGGTATCTGCTGCCATATTCACACGATGAGGTCGTTCACCTCAAGCGTTCCATGCTGTCCAAGATGCCCGGCCGCGCTGGGGAGCAGCTCGCGAACCTTCGCCTCCTGCTGGCCTACCAGTACGGCCACCCGGGGAAGAAACTGCTCTTCATGGGCGGCGAGATCGGCGTGCGGGACGAGTGGCAGGCCGAGGGAGAGCTGGACTGGAGCCTCCTGGAGTCGGAGGGGCATCGGGGTTTGCAGCGTTTCGTCCGGGACCTGAACCGCATTTACGGGCAGGAGCCCGCCCTGCACGAGGTGGATTTCAGCTCCGAGGGATTCGAGTGGATCGACTGCCACGATCCGGATCGCACGACGCTGTCGTTCCTGCGATGGGCGTCGGACCATCGGGACGTCGTGATCGTCGCGGCGAACTTCGGTTCGGCGGCCCGTGAGCGGTACCGACTCGGGGTTCCCACGCCGGGTCTTTATCGAGCCATCCTCGACACCGACGCGGTCGAGTACGCCGGAGCGGGGAGCCTGCCGGCGCCGGGCGAGCTCGAAGCCGTTGCGGAGCACCACGGCGGCCGTCCTGCATACCTGGAGCTCACCCTCCCGCCGCTGACCGTACTCTACTTCAAACCGGTGAAGCCGGCCGACTGACCCTGGCCTTTCGGTCGACGAACCTGGAGCGTTCGCCGTCCAACCCTAGCCCGTCGGCCTATCGTCCCCGTCCAGCTCTCCCCGCAGAGCCGGAGCGTAGTAGTCCAGGGCATACTCCTGAACCATACGACCCGTGGTGAAGCGGGCTCCGGCGACACGAAGCGCATGCTTCATCTTGCGGATCCACCCCGTCGGGAGACCTCTCTCATCCCGATCGTAATACAGAGGAACCACCTCTCGCTCCAGAAGCTCGAACAAGGCCCTGAGATCTTCGGCGTCCTCGTCCTCGTCCTCGTCCACGCCAGGCTCGACGAGTGGGAGCGCCCAGCCGTTCTCGCCCTCGAACCCCTCGGCCCACCATCCATCCAGCGTGGCGAGCTGCGGCACCG
>JAUVMT010000220.1 GCA_030600085.1 Gemmatimonadales bacterium
AGAAGTTCTTGCCGTCGATCCCGTCGGGGTACCGGGTGAGCACGAGGGGCCGACCTTCCAGGAAGGGAAGGAGCCAGGCAGAGATCGAGCGGTAGTACTCGATCAGATCCCCTTTCGTGTATCCCTCCTCCGGCCAGAAGGTCTTGTCGAGATTGGAGAACACGAGCTTCGGCGCCGAAGCCGTCCCGCGCTGACCCTTGGCGGATCCCGCAGCGGAGTCCAAGCTCCTCCCTCTCGAGGGCGGCATCTCGCACTCGACCGGGGCCTTGTCCTCCCGCAGGCGCAAGAACACGGGCTGTCTGAGGAGTCCGTCCTCCGTGCGCTCCTTGTAGCGGACCTCGACGACCAGCTCCGGCTCCACCCAGCGGTGCCCGCCGCTCTTGCCGCCGGCGCCCGGCGTCCCGGGCGCGTCCAGAAAAGCCGGCTCGGGCCGGTCGAGGGCCGTCAGCTCATCAGCGATCTCCGCCAGCTGGCTGTCGCTGAAGCCGCCCCCGACCCGGCCGGCGTATCGGAGCTCGCCGCCCTCGTAGGCCGCCAGGTGAAGGGCTCCGAAACCGGTCCGACCTCTCTTGGGAGGCGTGAAGCCGACGACGACGAAATCGTCCGATCGGTCTGACCGCACCTTGAGCCAGTTGCGCGACCGGCCTCCGCGATAGGTGCTGTCGGCCTTCTTGGCGACGATGCCCTCTAGCTGCAGGCGAAGGACGTGCTCGTAGACGTCCTCTCCCCGCTCCTCGAAGTGGTCCACGTACCTGATGAGACCGGCCTGGGGCAGCATCTTCCGGAGGATCGCCTTGCGGTTGACAAGCGGAAGCTGCCGGAGGTCAAAACCCTCGAGGGCAAGCAGGTCGAAGGCATAGAAGGTGGCGGGCATCCGGAGCGCGCCCGCCTCGATGTCGGGTCCGCGCCGGAGCTGCGCCCGCTTCTGAAGCCGCTGGAAGCTCGGGAGGCCGTCCTCGTCGTGGGCCACGACTTCTCCGTCCAGCACGAAATGGTCGAACGGAAGAGCCGCCACGGCCTGCGCGACCTCGGGAAAGGTGCTTGCCGCGCTGTGGCCGTTCCTCGTTCGCAGGCTCACCTCGTCTCCGGATCGCCCGCCCAGCATCCTGTAGCCGTCCAGCTTGAGCTCGAAGATCCAGCCGGCTCGATTGAAGGGCCTCCTCCGCGCCTCTCCCAGCATCAGGTCGACCTCGGCCGTCCTCACTCTTCGCGGCCGAGCCCCCGGTTCCTCGAGCTCCGAGCGGAGATCAGGGGCCGGGTCGTAGCCGTCGCCCAGCTGATCTACGGTGAGCCCGGAGAGCACGGATCCGGCGGGCAGGCTCTCATCCCGAAGGTCTTCGCCCGAGCCGACGTACTTCTTCTCCCGGATGAGGAGCCACTCGTTCTCGGACTTGGCCAGCTTCACCAGGGTCCACACTCCACGAAGCTTGAGGCCGCGGAGCTCGAGCAGGATCTTTCCCGTTTCCAGCCCTTCCGAGGGATCGTGCCGGGCAACCCACGTCCCGCGGTCCCATAGGATCATCGCCCCCGCTCCGTAGTTGCCTTCGGGGATGACTCCCTCGAAGTCGACGTACTCGAGGGGATGATCCTCCACATGTACGGCCAGCCGCTTCTCGGCCGGGTCGAGCGATGGCCCTTTCGGCACCGCCCAGGAGGCGAGGGCGCCTTCGATCTCCAGACGGAGGTCGTAGTGCAGGCGCGTGGCGTCGTGGAGCTGGACGCAGAATACGCCGCCGCGGGGAGCCGAGGAGGCCGGTTCCGCGTGCGTTGCGGCCGATTCCAAAGGCTCCGCCGCCGCCGCTGCCTCGCCCGCCGGCTCCGGGGTGGCGTCGGCGCTTCTCTTTTTCCGGTATCGGGATAGCTGGTCTTTATCGGGCACGGCTTCCGCTCGAACGCTCGAGTATTACATTTATGTCGGCCCGGGAAGCCCAAACGCCGTAGCGCGTTACGGGTTCCCGGAAGCGACAGGTGCCTTCAAACCCGGCGGAGATGGCTATGCGACCCATCGGTTCAGCCACGATATCCTTCGGCCTCGTCTCGGTACCCACCAGCCTGTACTCGGTGGCCGAGTCCGCAGCCAACATATCCTTCAACTGGATTCACAAGGACTGCGGCTCGCGGGTCAAGCAGAGGCACTACTGCCCGAAACACGACGAGCTGGTCGAACGCGACGACCTCGTGAAGGGCTACCAGTACGCCAAGGACCAATACGTGCTCTTCGAGCCCGACGAGATCAAGCAGCTCAACGCGGTGGCGACGAACACGATCGAAATCGCCGAGTTCATCCCGCTGGAGCAGGTGGAGCGGATCCAGCTCTCTCGCGCCTACTACCTCGGGCCCGACAAAGGGGGGGAGCGTGCCTACCGGCTTCTGAGCGCGGCACTAAGGGAAACCGGGCGCGCCGCTCTGGCCACCTACGCCGCCCGAGGGAAACAGTACCTCGTGCTCGTGCGCCCGGTCGAGGACGGCCTCCTGCTCGAGCAGCTGCACTACGCCGACGAGCTCCGGCCGTTCTCGGAGGTCCCGCTGGGCGAGGCCGAGGTGAAGGACGAGGAGCTGAAGCTGGCCGTTCAGCTCATCGAGCAGGCCGCCTCGGGGGCATACGAGCCCGAGAAGTACGAGGACGAGGTCCGCAAGCGGATCATGGCTATCATCAACGAGAAGATCGAGACCGGCGAGGAGATCACGGCCGCTCCGACGCTCGAGACCGAGACGAAGGTCATCGATCTGATGGCCGCGTTGAAGGCCAGTCTCGGCGAGGAAGAGGAGGCCGCGGCTTCCAAGCCTCGAAAGGCGGCCAAGCGGGCGGGCTCGAAGAAGAAGGTCTCCAAGAAGGCGGCGAGCGGAGGTTGAGCCGCAGTCGGCCGAGATGGACGATACGTACCGAACACGAGCAGTAGCAGATCTGCTGGGCATCACGCCCGCCCGGGTGCGCCGGTTCGTCCGAGCCGGCCTCCTGGACGCACCCCGCGATTCGCGGGGCTATCGCTTTTCCTTCCAGGACCGGGTTCTCATCCGGGCGGCCACGGAGCTCGAGGCCGAGGATCTCTCGGCCGCACAGGTCGGGAGGGCTCTCCGCGAGCTTAGGCGACAGCTTCCCGGACGGCCCCTCTCCGCCGTGCGCGTGAGCTCCGAGACGGGGCACGTCGTCGCCCGGGAAGGCGCGTCGGCCTGGGAGCCCGAGTCCAGCCAGTACGTGCTCGGCCTCGGCGACGGCCTCCGAGGGCAGCCGGGGGCGCCGGAGCGGGAGCGGTCGATTCCCCTCACGACTCCCCACGGCAAGGAGCCGGAGCACGGGCAGGGCCCGGCCGAGTGGTTCGAGGTCGGCTGCGAGCTCGAGGCGGAGTCTCCGGCCGAGGCCCGAGCGGCCTACACCCGAGCACTGGAGCTGGCACCGGCTCATCCCGGCGCGCACCTGAACCTGGGCCGGCTGCTGCACGAGGAGGCGAACCTGACCGCGGCAGAGGGCCACTACCGAGCGGCCCTTGCCGCCGAGCCCGGGAGCGCGACCGCCGCCTTCAATCTGGGCGTGGTTCTCGAGGACCACGGCAAGGTGGAGCGGGCGGTCGAGGCCTATCTTCGGGCCGTCGCCGCGGACCCCGAGCTGGCCGACGCCCATTACAACCTCTCGCGCCTCTACGAGGCGATGGGGGACCGCAGCGCCGCCCTCCGCCATCTGAGAAGCTACAGCCTGCTCTTCAAGACCAGCTGATGTCCAGGACTAGCTGACGCTCCAGCCGGGGCTCGGCCCGAGCGGGCCGACTGTGGCGCGACCGCCGCGATATACGCCTGCGGTGGAAGGTGCTCGTCCCGACCCCGTTTTTGACGCGTCGACGCCACACTTTTGGCTTCGTCCGTTCCCACCCACACGCTA
>JAUVMT010000076.1 GCA_030600085.1 Gemmatimonadales bacterium
GAGCCCTCGCGGAGCGACCGACCGCCGCGTCGGCGAGACCGGCCACAGGCAGCTCCGGTGTCGGTGAGATCTGGGAGGCGCTCGATCCGGAGGCTACGGCCGCCCCGACCCGGCCGACCCCGCCGACCCCGGCCGAGCGTTCGGTGGCGGTTCTGCCCTTTGTCGATCTGAGCGCGGAGTCCGACAGGGAGTACTTCGCCGACGGCATCTCGGAGGAGCTGATCTCCTCCCTCGCTCAGGTCGATGGGCTGCGGATCGCTGCACGCACCTCTTCATTCAAATTCAAGGATGCCACCGAGGACGTGCGCGAGATCGGCGACCTCCTGAACGTGAGTACGGTGCTCGAGGGCAGCGTAAGGATGAGTGATGATCGCGTGCGGATCACAGTCCAGCTGGTCGATGTCCGTGACGGATTCCAGATCTGGGGAGAGCGGTACGATCGTCAAATGGCCGACATCTTCGCGGTCCAGGAGGAGATCGCGCGCGAGATCGTCGAGCATCTGCGCGCCGAGCTCGTAGGGGAGCCGGACCAAACGGCTCCACCGCTCGTTCGCAGCCACACCGACGTGATGGAAGCCTACCAGCTTTATCTGAAGGGTCAGTTTCTGTGCAAGAGTCGTAGGGTCGACGGTCTCCGAGCGAGCATCGAGTGCTTCGAGGAGGCCATCTCCCTCGATCCCGACTACGCCCTCGCCTACGCGGGCCTCGCGGACGCCTACAGCCTGCTAGGCTGGTACCGATACCTGACGGCCGATGAAGCCTACGAGCGGATCCAGGAGGCCACCGGGAAGGCCCTCGAGCTGGAGGCGCGCGTGCCCGAGGCCTGCACGTCGCGGGCTTATGCCAAGTTCATATACGAGTGGGACTTTCCTGGAGCCGAGACGGAGTTCCAGCACGCCATTGAGCTGAACCCCCGTTATCCGACGGTGCATCACTGGTACGGCGAGTACCTGATGGCGATGGGACGCCTGCAGCAGGCCAACGAAACGCTGCAGCGAGCGCACGATCTGGATCCGCTCTCCCTCACGGTGGCGGTCGGCCTGGGTTGGTCCAACTACTTCCTGGGCGAGTACGAGGAGGCGGTGGAGCGCTACGAGGGGGTCGTGGCGATGGATCCGGACTTCGTCATCGTTCCCTGGTTCCTGGGGCCGGCCTATGTTCAGGCGGGCCGGCCTGACGACGCCGTCGAGCTCTACGAGGAGTGGATCGGGCGGATCGGCGAGCACCCCGGATTGGTGGCCCTGCTCGCCCAGGCGCATGCGCTGGCCGGCCGCAAAGAAGAGGCTCGTGAGGTCTACGGGCGGCTCGAGCAACGCGCCAAGCGGGCGCCGATCTTTCCCGACTATCGGGCGCTGGTTCACGCCGCCCTCGGCGAGGCGGACGAGGCGTTCGAATGGTTGGAGAAGGCCCTGGAAGAGCGGTGCTGGGTGCTGGTCTTCCTCCGGGTCGATCCGGCCTACCAGAGCCTGCGTTCCGATCCCCGCTTCGACGCTCTGACGGAGCGAATCGGCCTCAGCCCTTCAGGACCCCCAGCGGCTTGAGCCGCGCGACCTTTCGTCCGATCCCCGCCCGATCCACGACGTCGACGACATCCGCCACGTCCTTGTACGCCTCCGGGATCTCCTCCGCCACCGTGGCGAATGAGGACGCACGGACTTCGATGCCGAGCTCCTCGAACTCCTTCTTGAGGTTGCGCCCGCGAACCGACTTCTTGGCCTGACGCCGGCTCATGCGTCGTCCGGCGCCGTGGCAGGTCGATCCGAACGTCTCCGAGTACGCGCCGTCCGTACCCACCAGCACGTAGGAATACCGGGCCATATCGCCCGGAATGAACACCGGCTGGCCGATATCCCGGTACGCGACCGGCACATCCGGGTGTCCCGGCGGAAAGGCGCGCGTCGCTCCCTTCCGGTGCACGCAGAGGCGGCGCGCGCGGCCCTCAACCTCATGGGACTCCCACTTGGCGTTGTTATGGGCGACATCGTAAACGAGCCTCAACCCGAGCTCCTCCCACGGGCGCCCGAAGATGCGCGCGAACGCCTCACGAACCCGGTGGGACATCATCTGCCGGTTGGCGAAGGCGTAGTTGGCGGCCGCGTACATTGCGGCGAAGTAGTCTTCGGCCTCGGGGGAGGTGAGCGGCGCGCATGCCAGCTGCCGGTCGGGAAGGTCGATCCCGTACTTGCGGGTCGCCTTCAACATCACGTCGAGGTAGTCCGTGCAGACCTGATGTCCGAGGCCACGGGAGCCCGAGTGGATGAAGACTGTGACCGTGCCCGGCTGAAGGCCGAGGCTGCCGGCCGCCGCTTCGTCGTACACCTCGGTCACCACGCCGACCTCGATAAAGTGGTTGCCTGAGCCGACCGTTCCGACCTGAGCCCTACCGCGCTTGACGGCCCGGTCGCTGACCCGGCCGGGGTCGGCGCCCTCGAGCGCGCCGCCGCTCTCGATGTGCTCCAGATCTTCTTGGGTGCCGTAGCCCTGCTCGACCGCCCAACCCGCACCCTTGGTCAGCACGTCCCTCACGGCCCCTCCGGAAAGGCCGGAGCCGCGGTAACCCGCGCCTACGCCGGCCGGGACGTCGCGCATGATCTGGTTCATCAGCCCGTCGATGCGCGGCTTCAGCTCTTCGGCGGTGATGTCGGAGCGGAGCAGGCGCACGCCGCAGTTGATGTCGTAGCCCACGCCGCCCGGGCTGACTATGCCGTCCGCGTCCGGATCGAAAGCGGCCACGCCGCCTATCGCGAAGCCGTAACCCCAGTGGATGTCGGGCATCCCGATGGACCGACCCACGATGCCGGGAAGGCATGCGACGTTCGCAATCTGACGGATCGCTTCGTCGCCGCGGATGTCTTCCATCAAACGGCGATCCGCGTAGACGAGACCGTCCACCCTCATCCGTCCCTGGCGGGGAATGAGCCACCGGTACTCGTCCAGCTGGCGCATCTTAATGGGGCGTTCAGATGTCTTCGTATGGCTTTGAGATGTCATGGGCGCTCAGATGTCGAAGATCACGCGGGCCTGCCAGCCGCCGGCGTCCGGCTCGAGGAGCAGGCCATGGTAGGTGACACCCTTGAGCTGTCGCTCGGGAATCTCCGCCTCGATCCGTCCGACCACCGTCGCCTTCAGGCCTCCATCCCCCAGCTGCACGAAGGCGGCGTCCTCGAACACGAAGCCCTCGACCTCGTCGAGGTAGAGCAGCTCTGCCAGCCAGCTCACCAGCAGAAGGTCCAGCGAATCGGCCGGCAGCTCCACGACCCGCTCAGCCGACCGACCCGATCCGCCCTCCTCTCGCATCAGCCGGGCCATTCCGAGGGCGGCGCGCCGAAACAGCTCCGTCGGTTCGGACGCCGTCACGGCGATTCCGACATCGGCCGTGTGGTCCAGCTCGCGGACTCCCGGTGCGATCTCCGGCGGGGTTTCCGATGCGACCTTCGGTGCGATCTCCGGCGCTACTGGAGTGTCGCGCGGGTCGGTCACGGTCGAACTCCTCTCCAAGCTCCTTGCTCAGGTGCCTTCGGCGATCGGCTCCATCTTCCAGAAAGCGATACCCCCGGACTGAAGAGCGAGCGGTGTGCTCGCCACCCGCTCCGCCCGCTCGAGGTCGATCACGTCGAGGGTTCCGAGGGTCGAGCCGATCGCCTCGTTGGAGACGAAGGCGTAGCGCGAGTCGGGCGAGACGACGACCCCGTGGGTCACCGCCTCCGAGGCATCGACCCGGCGCTCTTCGCCGCTCCAGCGGTCGATGATGGCTACAGAGCCCTGACCCTTGAGCGTGGCCACCACGTACCTCCCGTCCGGGCTGACGGCCAGATTGTACGGGCCCTTTCCGGTCGGGAAGCGACGGGTGACATGAAGGTCGGCGGCGTCGATCTCGAGCACCTCCTGGTTCCCGTTGCAGGCCACGTACAGCTGTCGATCGTCCGGCGAGACCGCCACCCACGTCGGCTTGCACCGTGGGGCACCCTCGGAGGGTTCCTCGCTGGAGGCCAGCAGACGCTCTTCGCCGGGCGTCATGAGCAGGCGGCGCGTCACGGCCAGCTCGTCCACCGAGATCTCGACGATCTGGTCGCTTCCCACGCAGGCGGAATAGTGCAGGGTGCCGGCACGGTTGATCGTGCTTCCGTGGGGCTTCACGCACGTTTCGATCTTGGCCAGCTCCTGCATCCCCGTGGAGAAGATCGCGGAGACCGAGCTGGGGACCGGGTTCCCGTGCAGGTTGAAGTTGACGACGAAGAGCGAGAGCCCATCCGGCGTGACCGCCATAGTGGCCGGGAACATGCCGACCGTCGCTTTGCCCACCAGTTGGTCGCTGCCGGCGGTGTACTTCCACACCTCGCCAAAGGGCGTGCCGTGCGCCACCGACACGTACCAGTAGATCCCATCCGGCGAGACCGTCACGCCGTGCGCGCCGTCGATGTCCGCGGGGCGGATGCCGACCTCGATCGAGCGCTCCACGACCAGGCCGTCCGGGCCGAATCGGACGCGCGAGACGGCGTCGGACGCCTCGTTCGCCACGTAGACCCAGTAGTTCGCCTCGGGCGTCTGCGAAGGCGAGCTCGCTACCGTACGCCCGGAACTATCGGGCGAGCGCTCGGTCTGTGCCATCGCCGCGCGACCGGGCACGACCAGCGCTGCCACTGCGAGCGCCGCCGCCGTCACCATAGCCCCCAGCCGCCGCCCGCTCGCGCACAGAATCACGGAACCAGCGCCCGCGGGGGCTCGTGGTGGAGCACCCATAGCCCGCTGTTGTTGTCGCTCACGAAGATGTTTCCCTTGAACCGGTGCGGCCCCCAGGCGAACGCCTGGTTGGGCTTGTAGGCGTCCTCCTCCTTACCGGCCGTGTGGTAGGATCCGATCTCCCGGCCCTGGCGGTAGAGGTCTCCTCGCAGCTCGCCGGAGACGTCCACGATCCGCAGGCCGCCCTGGTAGTAGGCGACGTAGAGGATGTCGTCCTCCACCCAGACGTTGTGCGCGCCGGCCTCGGGCACTTCGTACTTGGCGACCTCCACGGGGCTCTCGATGTCGGAGACGTCGATCACGTGGATGTAGCCGCGGGGCCCGTTGATGCAGGCGCTGCAGCCGAAGATCTCGTCTCCCACGAAGACATAGTCTCCGTACCGGAAGGCGGTGTGGGTGTTGCCGTATTCTTCTCCGTGGTCGACCCGGTATTTGATCTGCGAGACGAACTGCGGCTCGGTGGGTGTTCCGCCCTTGATCCCGGCGCCGACGTCGAGGATGACCAGCCCGTCATCCCAGTAGGAGAGATAGGCCAACCCGTCCTGTGCCCAGACGTCGTGGAGCGTCTTGTCCTCCTCTCCCGGCCGGACATCCCAGATGCCGACGTGAGCGGGGTTCGCGGGATCGGATAGGTCGAGGATGTGCAGGGCGTTCGTGCCGTCGTTCACGGCGTACACGACGTCGCCGTTGATCCAGACATTGTGGATGCCGGCCGTGAGGTTCTCCGTGAGCTCGGAGAGCACCGTGGGATGACCCGGATCACTCAAGTCCAGGACCACGATCCCGTTGCCGCGGGCGCTGTTTTGCTCGCGGGTGACGACCGCCCAGGTCGCATCATCGCTCACCTTGACGTCGTTGACGCGGCGGGCGTCGATGGCGACCGAGTCGGAGAGCACCACGTCGGTCGGGTCCGTCACGTCCCAGACGTAGAGGCGCTCGCCGCCCCCCGATGGCATCGTTCCCAGGTAGGCGTAGTCGCGGCCGTCCACGCCGGTGAACACCCAGAGGTCGCTGGTGGCGGAAGTGAGATTGCCCCCCCGTCCCATGAGCTCGACCGGGGTCGGCTTCGGCCTCGGTGCCACCTCGACGATGGCCGACGCGCTCGCGCTGCCCGCCGACGCGAACACCCGGTACGAGCCCGGGAGCTCCGCCACGAAGGCGCCGTCCTCGTATATCGTGGCCCCGGGGGTCGGCGCGGATGGAATCGCCTGAACCGCGTAGCTGAGCGCCGCGTCCGAGACCGGGCGCCCGGCCGCATCCAGAGCGGTGATCTCGAAACGAACCACGTCGCCGGTACGAACCGACCCGGCCGCCGGGGTCACGCGGACCTCCGTCACCGGGTTCTCGACGACCTCGAACGCGATCTCATCGGAGGCGCCGCCCACGCCCGCCGTGAGCCGTGCGGTGCCGGGACCTAGAAGGGTCACCACCCCCGTCGAGGTCACGGCGGCCACGGCCGATGTCTCTGAACGCCACAGCGGCCGGGCCGTCGCGTGGGTGGTCTCCTGGGTCGTGATGGCGCGAGCGGCCAGCTCGAAGCTCGTACCCGCATAGGCCTCGAAGCCGAGCGGCTCGATCTCGACCCGCGCCACCGGCCAATCCTCGATCGTTACATCTATCTGCTCGATGAGCTCGGGAGACGGGTTTCCCTCGTCATCGGTGATGAGCACCCCGATCTGAAGCGAGCTGCGACCCGGCTTCATCCCCCAGATCTCGTAGGCGCCCTGACCACGGGCGCGGTCCGGCCTCGCGCCGACGATGGGTGGTGAGAACTGGAAGCCCCACCGAAATCCCCGAATCTCCGCTCCCTGATCGTCCAGAAAGTCGAAGCTCACGGCGAGAGTGTCGCCCATGCCCACACGCAGCGGGGCGCTAGGGGTGACTTCGACGGTCTCGACGCGGCTTCCGGTCTCCAGCTCGACAGCCGTGCCCTGCGCGCGTAGAAGCCCTGGCTGGGCGGCCGCGCCCATCAGAGCGGCCGCGGCCGCGGATAGCGCTAGTAGCCGTGTGGTGATGTGGCTCTTCATCTTCATGCGTTCCCCATGTTGTATTCACCCTTCGATTCAATGAAAGCTAACTACCGCGGTCGACCCGTCGCGTTCCGGTCCGCCTTTTTCTTTTCGAGCCTCCGCAGTAATCTCCTTAACCCGGACCTGACGGCACGCCGGTTGGATATTGCATCGTAAGGATGGAGCGCGACATGGATGTAGTCAGACTCATCGAGACAGCCATGGAGATGGTGGAGCCGGGAAGGGGAATCCTTGCCGCCGACGAGAGCACGGGCACGATCGCCAAGCGCCTGGCCAGCATCGGAGCCGAGAACACCGAGGACAATCGGCGTCGCTGGCGCCAGCTCCTGTTCACCACCGAGGGCTTCGGCGAGTTCATCAGCGGCGTGATCCTCTTCGACGAGACGATCCGACAGTCGGCCGACGACGGCCGCTCCTTCGTCGAGATCATCGAGAGCGAGGATGTGATTCCCGGGATCAAGGTCGACAAGAGCACGAACCCTCTCGCGAACTCGCCGGACGAGAGGATCACCGACGGGCTGGACGGCCTGCGCGGCCGGCTCAACGAGTACCGGGAGCTGGGTGCGCGGTTCACGAAGTGGCGGGCGGTGATCACGATCGGTGAATCGATCCCGACCCAGTACTGCATCGACGCGAACGCACACGCCCTCGCGCGGTACGCCGCACTCTCCCAGGAAGCCGATCTGGTCCCGATCGTCGAGCCGGAGGTTCTGATGGACGGAGACCACGACATCGAGGCCTGCTTCGACGTTACCGAGCAGACACTGAACAGCGTGTTCGTCGAGCTGGATTCCCAGGGCGTCATCCTCGAGGGGATGGTTCTCAAGCCGAACATGGTGCTCTCCGGCAAGGACGCCTCGGACCGCGCGTCAGCGGAGCATGTCGCCGAGGCGACGGTCACGGCGTTCATGCGCACCGTGCCGGCGGCCGTTCCGGGGATCGCCTTCCTCTCGGGCGGCCAGAGCGACGTGGAAGCCACGGTCAACCTCAACGCGATAAACGAGTTGGTCGATCGCGGCCCGTGGGAGCTCACTTTTTCTTTCGGGCGGGGTCTCCAGGCCTCGCCGCTGGCCGTGTGGAGTGGCGAAGAGGCGAACGTAGAGGCGGCGAAGGAGGCGCTCTACAAGCGGGCCAAGCTCACGGCGGCGGCTCGAAAGGGCGAGTACTCGCCGGAGATGGAGGACTAGCGAGATGGATTGGGGAATGAAGAACCGGTTGAGCCGGATCTTCCGGCCGGAGACGGGCCGGACGCTGATGCTGGCGATCGATCACGGCTACTTCCTCGGGCCCACCTCGGGTCTGGAAGAGCCGTACGAGACCGTGAAAGACCTGCTGCCGCACGCCAACTCGCTGATGCTGACGCGCGGCGTGTTGCGCTCCTGCATCCCGCCGGAGACGGACATCCCGATCGTGCTTCGGATGTCGGGCGGGACCAGCATCCTGAGGGAGCTCTCTGCGGAGGGTCTCACCGTGGCGGTCGAGGATGCCATCCGGCTGAACGCCTCGGCCATCACCCTCTCGATCTTCGTCGGAGAGGAAGGTGAACGGGAGACGCTGCTCAACCTCGCCAGGCTGATCGACGCCGGGCAGGAGCACGGGATCCCCGTTCTGGCGGTGACGGCGGTGGGCAAGAACATGAACCGCGACGCGCGCTACCTCGGTCTCGCCTGCCGGATCTCGGCCGAGCTCGGCGCCCACATGGTGAAGACGTACTACTGCGAGGGCTTCGAGGAGATCGTGCGCAACACGCCGGTGCCGCTCGTGATCGCAGGCGGCAAGAAGCGGCCCGAACGGGATGCCCTCCAGATGGCCTCCGACGCCATCCAGTGCGGCGCGTCGGGGGTGGACATGGGCCGCAACATCTTCCAGTCCGACAGCCCGGTCGGGATGATCAAGGCCGTGCGCTCGATCGTCCAGGAGAACCGCGGCGTGAAAGAGGCGTTCGAGATCTACCAGGAGGAGAAGGCGAGCTCGCCGGCGCTGGAGCCGCAGCCGGCTTGAACGCTTCCAGCTGAGCCGGCCGGCGAGATCAGCCATGCGCGTCGCGGTCTACTACAACAACCGGGACATCCGGCTAGAGGAGCGGCCGCGGCCCGAGATCGGGCCCGGGGAGCTCCTCGTCCGCATCGAGGCCAGCGGGATCTGCGGCTCCGACATCATGGAGTGGTACCGTCTGCCCAAGGCCCCGATCGTGCTGGGGCACGAGGTCTCCGGGGTCGTGGAAGAGGTGGGAGACGGCGTCGAGGGGTTCGCGGTCGGCGACCGGGTCGTCACCACCCACCACGTGCCCTGTAACACGTGCCGGTACTGCCTGACGGACCGTCACAGCGTCTGCGACACGCTCAAGGCGACCCACTTCGACCCCGGCGGCTTCTCGGAGCTGGTTCGCCTTCCGGCGATCAACGTGGATCGGGGCACCTTCAAGCTCCCCGATCAGGTCAGCTTCGAGGAGGCCTCGTTCGTGGAGCCCCTCGCCTGCGCGGTCCGGGCGCTGCGGATCGCGAGGCTCGAGCCC
>JAUVMT010000189.1 GCA_030600085.1 Gemmatimonadales bacterium
AGGAGCGTCGACACCGTGCAGCTCGGCCTCACAAGGCGAGAGATCGGCCAAATCTGGAACCGGATCCGCAAGATTCTGAAGAAGGTGGATGAGGGAAAGATCGAGCTTTCCTAGCCGGCTGGCTGCCGAGGCTGTCGAGAACGTAGACCGGACGAGGCGATGAACCATGAAACACTCACTCGAAGTTAATGGGATCCGGAAGAGGGACTCCATTTGGAGCCGCAGGCGGCCCATGCTTCTCCTGGGCCTGGCGCTCGGTCTGGTCATCGTCCCGTTGGCCCAGGCGTTGATCACCCTTCTCGTCTCGGTGCTGGCGCCGGCCGTGGGCGTTGGCCTCTTCCGGAGAGCCGTGGAGCACTGGACGCAGCACGGGGGACCGGCCGCACTCATCACCCAAGTCGTGCTGACCGCAGTGATTCTCACGGGGATAGCGACCGCGGCGGCCGTGGCTTCAGGCTTTGGGCTTTGCCTGCCGTCCGTCAAGCGCGCGCGCCGGCTCGGCGACTATCGGATCCTCCGCCGCCTGGACTCGGGAGGCGTCGGCGATGTGTTCCTGGCCCAGCACGCCCGGATGTGCAGGCCGGCCGCGATCAAGGTCCTGCGCGCTTCGGAGGCCAGCGACCCGAGCGGACTGGCTCGCTTCGAGCGGGAGATCCAGCTGGCCTCGGATCTCACTCACCCGAACACGATCGAGATCCTGGACTACGGAAGAGAACGCGAGAACACGTTCTTCTACGCGATGGAGTACCTGGCGGGAATGAACATCCAGAACCTCGTCGATCGATTCGGGCCGCTGGCCTCGGAACGTTGCATCCACATCCTGATGCAGGTGTGCGGCTCGCTGTCTGAGGCGCATGCACGCCGCATCGTGCACCGGGATGTCAAGCCGGGAAACATCTTCCTGACCGACCGCGGAGGCATGTACGACTTCGTGAAAGTCCTGGACTTCGGGATGTCGAAGAAGATGGGGTCGCGCGCCGACCCGACCCTGACCCAGCCGGGGATCGTCTTCGGCACCCCGTCCTACATCGCCCCCGAGTCCGTCCTTAAGCCCGAGAGCGTGGACGTCCGTGCAGACATCTACGGCCTCGGCGCTGCCGCCTACTTCATGCTGACCGGACGGCCGCCGTTTGCATCGACCTCCGTCATCGAGGTGTTGGCGGATCACATCAGATCTGTTCCCACCCCACCGTCCAGGGTGGCCGAGCTGGCGATCGCGCCGGAGCTGGAGCGCATCGTGTTGCGGTGCCTGGAGAAGAACCCCGATGACCGTTTTCGGGACGCCGGAGAGCTCAGGGCCGCGCTTCGCCGAATCTCGCTCGATGAGCCGTGGACCGGGGAGAAGGCCGCCGAATGGTGGACCATCCACGTCGGCCGCGAGGACCTCGAGGCATTCGGGCGCGTGGGCAGCAGGAAGAGGATCCGTGCTGCGTAAACGAACTGCGTCGGGTGGCTAGTCGGGCTGCAGCGGCTCGGGTGGACCTTCCGTCCCGTAGCGGAACGGCCGCAGGCGACCCGCCTCTTGCGACAGGAACAGCAGCTGGGTCGCCGGAGCGTTGAGGTCGACCGCCAGAAGCTCCCCCTCGTAGCGACGCGCGATATCATGGGCCGGCGTGTGGGCGACGACGTGAAGCTCGCTCTCGAATCGATCGAGCACCCGGCGCAGCTCCTCGTGGAGCGTATCGGCCTGGACGTAGCTCCGATGCCAGAAGACGCTGTTCTCGCCGAAGAAAAAATCGAGACGGCGCTCGAGCGCCGTCGAGTCCATGACGATGCGAGGAAGGACGGTATCGGCAGGGAGGCTCCACCGGTAAAAGACTTCCTCGGACATGAATGCGGCCAACGTGTCGTCGAACGCCTGCAGAGAATAGACGGCGAAGTCGCGTCCGACGCCGCCGTGAGCCAACAACACCTCGCCGATCCGGATTAGACCCGGTTTCGTGGCCAACCACGTTCCGAGCACGGAGCGGCGGATGTCGAACAGTCGCGCGTAGGGCATTTCATGCAAATCGGCGATCAGCCGCTCCTTCTCCGACACGTAGCGGAGGTCGGCGGTGAGCACCATGATCTCGTGATTGCCGAGCACGACGTGAACCCGTCCGCCGGCGGCTTCTGCCTGTCTCTCGAGGCCGTAGATGAACCAGAGAGTGCGGGTAACGTCCGATCCGCGATCGAAAAGGTCGCCCAGGAAGACGAGATGGTTTCTTCCACCGCTCCAGCGGGTGTCCGAATCGATCAACCCGGCGTTCTCGAGAACGGCGGTCAGCGTGTCGAACTCGCCGTGAACGTCTCCGACCACGAAGAGTGAGTCCACCGGACCGAGACCGGTGGGCGGGCGCTCGGGTACCGGCCAGATAGTCGTCTGGTGACGATCCTCATCGCTGCCAACGGCGCCGTAGCGGAGCGTAAGCGGACCGTCCGCCGGCCGTAGAAAAGAGGCGGCATGGGCCTGGCTCCGGCCCGTCGTGAGGCGGATCTCGTCCGCTGCGAGGCCGGAGCCGATGACCCCGATCGTCAAGAAGCCGGAGTCCGGGACGGCGGTGAGCCAGCGTACCTGGATGGTATCTCCCGCCTCCGCCACGTACAGCCCGTATTCACCGTGCAGAAGTGTCATATTCTGTGTGGCGGCCGCCGGCAGCCCCCCTTGCCAGATAGCTGCCGACAGCGCCGCCGCCAGCAGAATCGCGCTCCGGCCCATCAAGCCTCCGCTCTCTCGCGGACCCAGCTCGCCACGGGCGGAAGGAACCCCAGCCCCAGCAGCGTCCAGCCGACGATCTGCGGCATCCAGGCCGGCTCGAGGAGCAGAAGCGTCAACCCAGCGACGCCGGCTAGTACGCTCCATCTATGACGGGCCAGCCAGCCTCGCTCCGCTGCGAGCAACCGATCTCGAACAGCGGGTTGCTCATCGATGAGGAGCGCGGTCTCGAGCACGACCGCCTCGAAGAAGTCGAGCGCCGTGGCGTCGCCGATCGGGATTCCCGACGGCCGGGCCAGGACCGCCGCGGCCTGGACGACACCCTCCAGCACCTGTCCCGTGTCGCGCGCGTCGAACTCCCCGGACTCGATTCTCCCGGCGAGGTCAACCGCCAGGCCGTCGACGGCGCCATCGAGCGGCTCCGGTAAACCGGGGCGGATGTCCCGGATCACGCCCCGGATCTCAGCGCTCTGATAGACGGCGAGGTGGTGGGCGAGGAAAGCGGCGAAGCGCGTGCCCGCGATGTCCCGGGCAAAGCGCCCCACCGTGAGTTGCACGCGGCCGGAACAACGTGGGCAGCTCGCCAGATCTGTCGACGTGGCGGAAAGCATGGCGGCAATCCTGGGTCGTCAGTTGTCGGCCACCGACTCGCGAGCTTCTTTGAGCACCTCGTCGAAGCGGGCCTCGAGGGCCGGATTGACGCCCCGGCAGCCTTCCACCACCTGCTCGGCCCAGTCGAAGTAATCCTGCTTCCGCTCCGGCGTCCAGTTCTTGGGCGGACGGTGCGCTATGTCGAGCAGGTTGCTGCTCTTGTCCGCCACCTTTAGTTGCTTGGCGCGGTTCGACCGCTGTGGCGCGTGCTCGATCTGGAGCCGCTTCCGCTCCAGCTTCGGGAGCGATTTGTCATCGGTTACCTCCTCGACGACTCTCCGCACCTCCTGCCCGAACCGGGCCTCCAACTCGTCGAGCGTCGTCTCGGTGTCCTCTACCGTGTCGTGGAGGATCGCGGCCTGAAGCAGAACCGGGTCCGACGCGCCGCCGACCTCGGCCAGGAGCCGGGCCACGGCGATCGGGTGGTTGATGTACGGAGAGGATTCTCTGCCTTTCCGTCGCTGGTCACGGTGTCTCTCAGCGGCAAACTGGAGCGCCGCAAGAAGACCGGGGAGCGCGCCGGCTTCTTCCTCCGCCTCGAACCGATCGAGCTCGACCGACCCGGTGGCGTAACGGTCATCCGGACACCAGATCCGGCCTTCCAGAAGCTCGACGGGATCCGTTGCCGCGTCCAGCGCCGTCACGGCAGCCGCTTCGCGAGACAGGATGACCGCGGAGACGGCGGCGTCGAGGGCGTCATCTGAGGAGGCTGCGAGACTCCGGTGGCGCACGCTCAGCTCGGGAAACCGGGCGTCGAGGTACTCCGCTCGGGCCTTTGGATTCGATTTCACCACCGCACCCGTGAGCACGCGCGGGTAGATCTCCACCAAGGCCGGCGGCTCGGCCCGATCGAAGGGCCAGACGCGGTATCCCGCCTCGCTCAACCGCTGAAGCATCGGCATTCCGCGAAGCGACCCCGTGCCCACGGCCCCCGCCCCACCGATTTGGAACGGACTCTTCGGGCGGATGCCGCCGACGGGCTGAACCGATGCATCCGTCCGCCGGAACTGCGACGGCAGCTCCGGCTTGACGCGGCCGGGGCGACCCCAGAACGGAGGCTCGCAGTCTTCGAGCCAGGCCTCGGCCTCTCGTTCGGCCAGCTGCCAGAGCTCTGTCGCCGTTGTCAGGTCGCGGTCACGCAGGTACCAGGCTGGAAGCGAGAAGGCAAAATCCAGGCCGACGAGCAGCCGCGGATCCCGCTCCAGCTCGCCCAGAAGGTGCTCGGCGATCTCGCCTCGGTTCCGGCCGTTCTCAAGTCGGACGAGCTGGCCGTTCCGAGCCTCCGCCAGCCAGATCTTACGCCGAGCGCCGCTCTTCGCGCCCGACCAGTCGATAGCCAGAACGCGAGGTGCGTCTTCCAATGACGGTTGGGTGTTCAGCTGCTCCTCCGGGACACTGCCTCGACCAAGCCGCCCTCCGGACCAGAGGGTGACGGCGGTCAAGCTAAGGGAAAAGCGCGAAACGCCGACAGGGGCTGCGGGCGGGAAGTCCTCGCCGCAAGCAGCATCACCCGAACCGCAGCCATCTCCAGAAGCGGCACGAACCGGCGCCCCACCGGCACCATGTACCTACTGGAGCGAGCCGGACCGCCTTACGTCAAGCAGACCTCATCCAGCGAAGGGCCTCGCGGGGGGCGCGGCGCGGAAGC
>JAUVMT010000198.1 GCA_030600085.1 Gemmatimonadales bacterium
CAGATCTGCTTCGCCACGACCGCGAGCCGCGCCCGCGCCTGCGGGTCGGAGGCGGACTCGTTCAGCCAGGCCGCCGGCACGCGGTCGATCTCCGTGTCGTTCGGATCGCACACGCGCACGTGCTCCCCTCGAGGACCGGGGTAGCAGGAGAAATCCGACCCGGGGTTCCGATCCGGACAGACGTCCAGGATAGAGCTCTCCAGGAGGTCGATCATCTCATCGATCGTGAGCTTGCGCGCTACCACCCGTGGTAATCCAGAGGCTCCAGTCAAAGGATCCTGCGCCGGCTCAATCTACGGGGAAACGGCCCCCCACGCGGCCCGAGCGGCCCCACGACGGAAGGCCCGCGGCCGGCCTCTCCTCTCCCGCACGGCAGCGATCTCAGAAAAGCACCCCTCCCGTGAGCACGAACTGCTCGCCGCCGGCGAGCTCGACCCGCAATTCGAAGAACGGCAGAACCGGGCCCGATCCGAACAGCGTACCGCCGAGCAGGTTGACACCCAGGTCGGTGTGCGACGACCCGTCTCCTCCGCCCTCCGACCTTCGTGAAGAGTGGGCGATGTTCAACCCGCCACCCGCGTACGGGGACACAGCCGTGGTGCCCTCGATCTTGAACCGGTAGGCGACGTTGCCGTTCAGCTCCCAGTAGGTGCGGCTTTCGCCCGGGCCCTCATCCGGAAAGAACCAGTCGAAGGCGCCGATGATCACCAGCCGGTCCGGGGATCGCAGGTTGGCATGCAGTCGGCCTCCCAGTCCCAGCTTCGAGCTGCTCCCATAGCTGAGCTGGGGTCCCAGGCGGACCTGTCGGGTCTGCTGTTCCTGGGCGTTAAGCTCTTGAACGCCCAACGCGCACGCGACCACCCAGAGGATCAGGACGGTTCGTCTCACCTTGGTTTCTCCCGTAATGGTGGTATCGGCTCGGCTCTCTCCCGGCGCCAGGCCCGTTCAGACCCTCCAGACCGACATAAAGCCAGACGGACATATAGAGTGACGGCAACGGGCGTGCCGGAGAGCGAGGCCGCCCAGACCTTCTGTATGTTATTGCAATATATATCGTTACAGATTGTGATGCGTGCCGGGGAGCGTGGCCGTGGTTGCGCGTACTGCCGAAGCCCGCCAAAAAGTGCCGGCCGCGGCACCGAGGGCGAGCGCGGCTCTAGCGTATCGGCGATTCAGACGCGGCGTCTTCGGACCCGATTGCCCGCCGGCAAAACCGAAGCTCTCGCGCGCTCCAGGAGATGAGAAGCGGACAGCGGAGAAGGAAGGGTGAGCCGAGAAGCATCGCCGGACGGTCGTCGAGGCCTAGGAGGCCGAAGATCGGGAGGTCCGCCACCTCGCCATCCAGCACCTCGAGGCTTGTCCGGCCGATTCTGATCGATGCGATCTGAGCGCCGTAGGTCGCGACCTTCTTGGAGCCGATTCCGCGAGACTGCTCGCTCACCGGCTCTTCCGTGACCGTGACACCCGTCGCCTCGGCGGCTATCGGGTTCAGGAGCAACGCCGGAGACCCGGAATCCAGCACCGCGTCGACGGCCGACCCGTTTACCATCACCTCGAAGCGAATGATCCCGCGACGAACACGCTCGAACGACACCGCGTCGTCCGGCCCCACGACCGGTCCGCTGTCCTCATCCGTCGTGCCCCTCTTGTAGAGCCGCAGAGCTCGCCCGGGCGCGTCGATGAGGACGTCGTAGTACTTGAGAAGATCCGAGCCGACAATTCCATCGAATCGATGATCGTCGCCGTCGGCGAGCACTTCATCGTCGAGAACGTACTTCTCCCAGTTCCCGGCTCGCACATCCCCGAGGCGTAGCATCTTGGTGGTCACTACGGGTACGCGGGCCTGACCGCTCGCTCCACTCAGCTTCGCCTCGGCGACGGCTTGCAACCCGAGCTGCCGCGCCAAGCTACGGGTAATCGCGCCCGTCGTGGCCCCGGTGTCGAGGATGAAACGATAGCTGCGTCCCCGCGCTTCAACGGGCACGATGAGCCACTGCCCGTCCACCTCGATCGGAACCACGGCGAGGAGCTCGCCCTCCAGGCTGGAAAACGACTCGATGCCGTCGGCGGCCCGAAAGTCCTGCGCACGTACGGGCAGGACCGAGAGCATGACGAGGGCGACCACGATCGCCAGCCCCGCACACCTCCTCCGGACGAACGTTCGATCGGTGCCTCTCTGCCTCATGCCCGTTCGAACGCCTCAAGACCGTGACGGTTCCACTACCTGGCGCTCGATCTCGCCCAGCACTTCGGCCAGTCCGGCCACCAGCTCATCCGCATTCTCCCGTGAGAAGACGAGCGGCGGCTTGATTTTGATGACGTTCTCGAAGGGACCATCGATGCTCAGCAGAACCCCCCGGTCCTTCATCAGTTCGATCGCCTCCGCGGCTTCTCGTGTGGCCGGCGTAAGTGACTCCGCCTCCCGTACGAGCTCGATGCCGAGAAAGAGGCCCAGGCCGCGCACGTCGCCGATCATGGGGTGCCGCTCAGCGAGCGACATGAGACTCGACTTCAGATGAGCGCCGACCTCGGCCGCACGCGCCTGCAGTCTCTCCTCTTCGATCACGTCCAGGACCGCCAGGGCGACGGCGCAGGAGACCGGGTTGCCGCCGAATGTGTTGAAGTACTCCATCCCGGTGTGGGCCGCCTCGGCGACCTTGCGCGTCGCGACTACGGCGCCGATCGGATGGCCGTTCCCGATCGGCTTCCCCAGGGTGACGATGTCGGGCACGACCCCCTGTGTCTCGAACGCCCAGAAGTGGGAGCCCACGCGGCCGAAGCCCACCTGCACCTCGTCCGCCACGCACACGCAGCCCGCCTTCCGGACGTGCCCGTAGGCTTTGTGAAGGTAGCCGTCGGGAAGAACGATCTGGCCAGCGCAGCCAAGCATCGACTCGCAGAAGAATGCGGCGATCTCCCGTCCGTCGGCGCGCGCCCCTGCGATCTCATCCGCCACTGCGGACGCATACCTCGTGGCGATCTCGGGATCCCCATAGCGATACTGGCCGCGGTAGCCGTCCGGCATCGGCGCTACCCGCACGTGCGCAGGCCTTCCGTCGCCACCGTGCCCATCGAACTTGTAGGGACTGATCTCGATCAACCCCGTCGTGTTCCCGTGGTAAGCTCCCTCCACCACGATCACGTCACGGCGGCCGGTGGCGGCACGCGCCAACCTCAAGGCGAGCTCGTTCGCCTCGCTCCCAGAACACACGAAGAAGCAGACCTCGAGATCCCCCGGCATCGTCGCCGTGAGGCGTCGTGCGTACTCGACCAGGCGGTCGTGCAGGTACCGGGTGTTCGTGTTGAGGGTCGCCATCTGGCCGGCGGCCGCATCCACCACTCTGGGGTGGCAGTGCCCGATGTGGCAGACGTTGTTGACGCAGTCCAGGTACGCGCGTCCCTGTTCATCGAACAGATACTGTCCCTCGCCGCGGACGATCTTGAGCGGCTCCCGGTACGAGATGCTCAGCGCCCGACCGAGGTAGCGCTCCCTGAGCCGGAGGATCTCTTCCGGCTTCATGCGTCCGCTCGCCCGCTCGCGGCCGCCAGCTCCGCACCTATCTCGTCGCCGTCGAGAGTTCTCAGGACCTCGAGCAGACGCCAGGCAGGGGCTTCGCTCACGGTGAGGTAGGTGTTCTTCGGCCGGCTCGACCTGGCATAAGCGGAAAGGACGACGCTCACACACAATCTGGTGATGATCAGGTCCGGAAGAAGCAGGATCTCTGCCTCCGTCAGCGGGCAGGCGCTCTGATAGCCCGCCAGGAAATGCCGCGCCGCCGAGATCGGATCGGAGTCGTTCATCATCAGGTAGGCCATGGCTACCGCCGGCTCGCACACCAGGTGGGTGTGCACCATGTCACCAAAGTCGAGGATGCCGGTGAGCGCCGTCCCCGACGTGTCGACCAGGATGTTGTAATCGTTGGCATCGTTGTGGATGACCTGAGCCCTCGTCTTCCGTAGGCGCGGAAGCACCTCCTCTTCCGCGCGGTCCAGGCGAGCCGCCACGAGCTCCCTTCGAGCGGGAGTTTCAACGTGCTCCAGGAGCGGGCGCACCGCTGGCGCGTTCCGAAGATCCCAACGCAGATCGCGATGCACCGCAGCGTGTGAGAAGGCGGCGAGCCGTAGGTCCAGCTCGCCCAGCGCGCGTCCGAAGGACTCCAGGAGCTCCGGCCGACGCGGCCGTGCCTCCGCCAATGGCCTCCCCTGGAGGAAGCGAACCAACCACACGAGGTGGTTCTCGGCATCTGCCCGCGCCGCCTCGATCGCCGCTCCATCCAGCGAGAGAACCACCTCGGGCGTCGGGAAGCTTTGATCCGCCCGGCTCCGCGACCGGCGCGCGCTCTCTATGGAGATCGGGTCCGCCAGGTAGCGAAGCACCTCCACCTGAGCTTCCACAAACGCCGGATCGGCCTCCGAGCGCACGATCCTGAGAACGTACTCCTCCCCATCAGCGGCCGTCAGGTGGAAGTTCTGGTCCAGCTCGCTCGGGAGCTCCCGCGCCTCGGCGTCGAGTCCGTAGTGGCGCTCGGCCAGCTCTCCGGCCTGTCCGGTCGTGATTCGCGGAACGATGGCCCTTCTCCTACTCTCGGTTCAGCCTTCCGTCACTCCCGGCTCTGACGCTCCGCCTCTTCGGTCGATCGGATCGTGATCGTCTCCAGGCCGTGTGCGTCCGGACCG
>JAUVMT010000078.1 GCA_030600085.1 Gemmatimonadales bacterium
GCCGACATCATCTGGTCACGGCCGAAGTACGTGGCGTAGTTCGGCATCGACGCCATGAGCTTCTCCTCGGAGCTGAGGAGCTCGAGGCCGCGCACCTGGCGCTCGAGGCGTCGGAACGCGGTGAGCCTCGCGTCCCGGGCGGCCTCGTCCGCGGTCAAGGCGCGGCTCAGGCTGTCGGCCCTTCTCCGCAGCCTCCCGTAGTAATCCTCGAACGCGTCGTTGAATAGCCGCTCCCGCCCGAGCGGTGTCAGCGCATCGGCGTCCGTCGTCACCGTGACGTCGAGCTCGATTCGCCCGCCCGAGAGCGCCTGCACCGAGACCCGGTCGTCCGAGAGAAAGGCGGTCGAGGCGCCGGAGTCGTCGCGCAGCTCGAGCGTCACGTGGCTCCGTCCATCCAGGCTCGTGTGCACGACGACAACGCTCCAGGCCGCGTCGCCCTGCGTGAGCTCGATGCGCGGGTGCAAGCGTGACCGCAACTCGTCGACATCGCGGGCGCTCAAGAGCGAGAGATGGCGCGCGCGCTCCTCGGCTCGAAGACGCTCCACGCTACCGATGAGATCGGTCAGCTCCGAAAGGACGAACGGGGGATCGCCGTAGGGCCTCTGGTGCCACTCCAGGTACTGGAAGTCGCGCTCTTGCCGCATGGTCCCGAGCAGGAACCAGCCGATCTCGAGCGCCCCGACATCCGCGGCGAGGCGGTGTCGCATGAGGCGTCGTCGGCCGTCCGAGTCCGCCTTCGCCCCGGACCCACCCCAGACCACGGGAGCCGGACGGCCCGCTACGTCGCGAACCGTGAACGCGGCGCTCTCGTTTGCCGCGTCCGCCCACACGTGGACGACGCGACCTTCCCGGTTGTCGAGGTAGATCTGGAACGCGTTGCCGCGGGAATCCCGGAAGAAGCGGGTCGCGTAGCCCTCGTACGCCGCCGGGTCATCCAGCCCCGCCTCGGGGAACTCGAGGACCGGCGCCTGCTCCGCCCGTCGAGGCGCCTGACAGGCCTGCAGAAGGAGCGGCACGACGATGAGAAACGTACGCACGAGCATCGGTGAAACCGTCCAAGCGCTGATCTGAGAAGGAAGCTCGGTGAAAGCTGGCGATTTAGGCGGCGGCGCGCGACCTTGGCTCGACGGAGTGGTTGGGAGGGGTCCGTGACACCCGAGAGTGATGACATGAACAGGAACCTCCCGCCGAAGAGGCTGATCGTCGTTTTGACCCTTACCCTCGCCGGGGTCTCCTGCACTCCCGAATCGCCCGGGCCGCCGCCGCCCGAGTCACCGGCCGAGAGCGCTGCGGCGCGACTCGGAACCTCGCCGGGGATTCCCGTGCTCGGGATGCTTCCGGAGTTCTCCCTCACAGATCAGTCCGGCGCGGCCCACGGCATGCGCGAGTTGCGCGGCAGTGTGTGGATCGCCGGATTCATCTTCACGCGGTGTGCCGGCGCGTGTCCGATGCTCACGTCGCGAATGCAGGAGCTGCAGAAGGTCTTCCAGCAGTCCGGAAGCTGGGGTGACGTGCGCCTGGTCAGCTTCTCCGTCGACCCGGAGCACGACACGCCCGAGGTGCTGAGCGGGTACGCGTCGAACGCCGGCGCCGATCTCAGGCACTGGCGCTTCCTCACTGGCGAGCGGCCGGCGATCTGGGAGCTGAGTCGCCAGGCGTTCAAGCTGCCCGTCGAGGAAAACGTCCTGGAGGCTTCGGTGCCGATCATCCACAGCCAGCAACTCGTGCTTGTCGACCGGGCCGGCCGCATCCGGGGCTACTACGACGGTCTCGAGTTGGAGAGCCGCAACGAGTTGGTCGAGCACGTCGCCGCCGTGCTGGCGGAGCCGAGGCCGGTGTGGATTCCCGACCAGGCGCTGCGGCCGGGCTGGCTCGAGGAGCGCAGGTCCGAGCAGCTGGCCGCGGCGAGCGACTACCAGACCTTTCACGATTTCAGCTTCACCGACCGGCGGCCGGAGAGCGGGATCCGCTTCGCGCACCGCTTCGTCCCGGACCTGGCCAAGGACTTCAAGTATACGCACTACGACCACGGCAACGGCGTCGCGGTCGCCGACGTGGACGGCGACGGCCGTCTCGACCTGTACCTGACGACCCAACTCGGCGGCAACCAGTTGTGGCGGAACCTCGGTGCAGGTCGGTTCGAGGACGTGACCGCTCGGGCGGACGTGGCGCTCGCCGACCGAATCAGCGTCGCGCCAGCCTTCGGAGACATCGACAATGACGGGGACGCGGACCTGTTCGTCACGACGGTGCGTGGGGGCAACGTGCTGTTCGAGAACGACGGGACCGGAGCCTTCACGGATATCTCCAGCCAGGCCGGAGTGGACCATGTCGGCCACTCCTCCGGCTCCGTGTTCTTCGACTACGACCGCGACGGCCTACTGGACTTGTTCGTGACGAACGTCGGCCGCTACACGACGGACGAGAAGGGTCCGGGCGGCTACTGGGTCAGCTACGAGCTCTCGTTCGACGGACACCTGAAGCCCGAGCGGTACGAGAAGAGTATCCTTTACCGCAACCTGGGGGGCAACCGGTTCGAGGACGTGACCGAGACGACCGGCCTGGTCGAGGACGGCTGGAACGGCGACCCGCATCCGGCCGACTTGGACGAGGACGGTTACCCGGACATGTACCTGATCAACATGCAGGGCCACGACAGCTACTTCGCGAACGTCGGCGGCGAGCGGTTCGAGCGCCAGCCGGACGAGATGTTCCCCGCGAACCCCTTCGGCTCGATGGGCATCTCGATCTTCGACTTCAACAACGACGGCCGGCAGGACGTCTACATCGTGGACATGCACGCCGACATGTTCAACGGGGTGATGTTCCAGCAGTTCATCGAGGGGATGGAGAAGGCGAAGCTGCCTCCCAGCGAGAAGCCCTCGCTCGGCTTCCTGAAAACCGACGGAAACCACGTGCTGGGCAACGCGTTCTACCGCAACGACGGCGACGGCAGCTTCTCCGAGATCTCCGACGAGATCGGTGCCGAGAGCTACTGGCCCTGGGGCGTGAGCCACGGCGACCTCAACGCCGACGGCTACCAGGACGTGTTCATTGCCTCGTCGATGAACTATCCGTTCCGCTACGGCATCAACTCCGTGCTGCTCAACGAGCGCGGGGTACGATTCGTCGACGCCGAGTTCGTCGTCGGCGTCGAGCCGCGCCGGGGCGGCCGGACGTCGACCCCTTGGTTCGAGCTCGACTGCTCCGGGGAAGACCGGACGCACCAGAATTGCGAGGGACGGAACGGGCGCATCATGATCTGGGCCGCGCTGGGAAGCCGCTCCTCGGTGATCTTCGATCTCGACGGCGACGGCGATCAGGACATCGTTGCCCTCGAGTTCGGCTCCGAGCCCCTGGTGCTGGTGAGCGACCTGTCGGAGCGTCGGCCGCTGCACTGGCTGCAGCTCCGGCTGATCGGCACCGAGTCCAACCGCAGCGGTATCGGCGCGCGCGTGACCGTGCAGAGCGGCGACCGGTCGTACACGCGGGTCAACGACGGCAAGAGCGGCTACCTGGCCCAGAGCGACTTCCCGCTCTACTTCGGTCTGGACGACGCCGAGCGCGTCGATCGTATCGAGGTGCGCTGGCCCAGCGGGAAGGTCCAGGTGGTGGAGGGAGCGATCGAGCTCAACAGGCGGATCGACATCACCGAGGGCTAAGTCGGCGCTGCCGGCGGGCGGGAGCGACTCTCGACGCTGAGTGCGAACGCTGAGCTAGAAAAGCTCCTCCGGCGGCGTACCCGCTTCTAAGGCGGCGCGAAGATCGTCCGAGAGGAGTGAAAGGCCGATCTGGTACGAGGCGTTCATCCACCCGAACCCCTCCCGCGTGATGTAGTCGAACTCCGTACCCACGTTGCCGTATTCGACGAACACATCGTGGGTGCGGTTGACGACGTCGTACTTTTCGGGGATGGTGCCGTTGTAGTCGGCGGCGTTCTTCGTGATCATGTACAGCCAACGATACACGAGGCGCTGCGCGACCGACTCGTAGCCATAGTCGATGAGGCCCTGCCAGGCGAGCATCTGGTGGGGGGGCCAGCCGAAGGGGTAGTCCCACTGCCGTTGGGGGTGGTCCTCCGAGATGGGCCCGCGGGAGGCTTCGGTGGTGGAGGCGAGCCCTCCGGCCTCCTCGAAGAGCGGCACGGCGCGCCCGACGAGCATCGCCGCCTGCTCGCCCGTGGCAAGGCCCGCCCAGATCGGATACAGCGTGGTCACGCTCTCGAAGCCGGTACCCTCCCGCTGGACGAAGTCGTAGTCGAAGAAGATGCCGCGCTTCTCGTTCCAGCAGAGGCGGCTCATGCGTTCCCGGCGTCGTTCGGCGCGCTCCTCCCACGCGGCGCTCGTGTGGACCGTGCCGTCGGGCGTTTCGAGGGCGTTGCCGAAGATCTCCTTCAGGGCGCGCGCGATGTCGGTCTCGTAGCGGTAGAGGAGCGAATTGAGATCGACGGTACAGAGGTCGGCGGCGCGGCCCTCGAGCCGGTAGCTGTTGTCGTGGCCCGACTCGCGCAGCGTGCGGTCGTGCACGAAATACTGATCGAGCTCCGGAACGACGACCTCGCGCCACCGGACGGCCTGCCGATAGCGCGCCACATCCATCCCGGCGGCCTCGGCGTAGGGCTTGAGGTGGCCGTCGTAGTGGTCGACCTCGGTCTCGGGCGGCATGCCGATGCCGGAGGCGTAGTACCGGCTCAGGCCCGTCTCGGTGAGCTTCGGTGGGCTCGTCCAAACCGTCTCGTACTCGCGTATGGCGGCGCGGATGACCTCGGCGAACCATGCGTCGCGGTCCTGGCCCTCGAGATGTTCGTAAACGGCCCAGCCCATCGCGGTGAGGAAGGGCGGCTGCGAACGGGTCAGGAAATAGCTCCGGTTGGCGTTGAGGATCTGGCCGTAGTGCTCGATCTCATAGAGGAAGTGCGTCACCATCCCCTTCGCCAGCCCCACGTGGCCGTCGTGGAGGAGACCGAGGACGATGAAGTAGCTGTCCCACCCGTAGAGCTCGTTGAAGCGCCCACCCGGCACCACGAAGGGCAGCCCGCGCATGAGCCCTTCATCGTCCTCGACGAGCTCGAGGCTCAGGATCCCTGGCCGCTTGTTGAGGTCGAGGACGTACTCGGGCGTGATCGTCTCCGGCAGCCGCTCCACTTCGAGGCCGAGTTCCGGCCGCTCGCTCGCCACCCGCTGAAAGTAGGCGAGCGCCTTCGTATCGCCGTGGGGGACGTAGATGCGGGGTCGGCGGTCGAGGTCGGTCCCCTCTCCCTTCTCGTCGATGGCCACGTGGACGAGGCCTTCTGCATCGATGGTGCGGGTGAGACCGTCCCAGAACACTTCCCGAATCATGCGCGAGATGCGGCGGACGGGGTTCGCGTGGATCAGCTCGGGGTCGAGGTGGAGCGTCTCGGCCCCCTCACCCCGGGCGAGCGCGAGCTCCTGGAGCAGGTTCGAGAGCGGGTACGTCCCCTCTACCGTATAGGTCGCGCCATCTTCGCCGGTCACCACGAACCGCTTCGGTCCGTCGTCTTTGACGGTGATCTGGTTATCGGCGTCGGTATCTTCCTGATCGAGCAAACGGCGGAATGTCTCTTCCACGGGGATTCTCATGTTACTCGCGCGCGTCGGCGGCGCGGTCGGCGAAGCGCTTGTACGGGAGGAGCATGAGCGCGAGGAGCGCGATCGGGATGAGGGGGAAGAAGAAGGCGTCGTGGGTGTTGAGTACATCGGTGAGACGGCCGGTGATGAGCGAGCCGGTGGTTCCGCCGAGGGCGGAGAAGATGATGATGAGCCCCGTCATCGCCGCCTGCTGCGACTTCGGCATCTTCGTGAGCACGATCGACGAGATCGTCGGATAGATGGGGCCGAGGAAGAAGCCGACGACGGAAAACAGGAACGCCAGCCGGGGAGCTTGGAGCCACGACGTGACCGTCGTCGGGTCCCCCTCCGAGGTCAGGAGCACCACGGTGAGCGTGACGGCGAAGGCGGCCGCGAGGTAGGTCAGGCTGAGCACGATCCACGGCACCCGCTTCGACAGATAGCCCGCCACGAAGCGGCTGAGCGCGATCGAGCCGAAATAGAAGCTCATGAAGCCCGAGGCGACGGCCGCTGAGAGCCCGAAGATCTCCTCGTGGAAGCGAGGCAGCCACGTCCCGAAGCTCTGCTCGATCATCACATACAGCAAGGCGCAGATGACGAACGTCCACACGATCGGCCGCTTGAGGAGCTTGAGCATCTCCAGGAAGCCCGCCTCCTCCGCATGCTCCTCGATCTCGTGCTCGTCGAGCCGGGTGAACCACATGAGAACTAGCGCGATGAGGATGAGCGTGGAGAGAAGCCAGTACGTGTCGGTCCACCGGCTGAAGCCGATCATGAAGGCGAAGACGAGCGGACCGGACATCGCACCGACCTGGAAGACGCCCTCGAGATTGTTCATGAGCCCGGTGTGCTCGGCCTGCGTCTCCGTGATCAGGCCGATGGTGGAGTACACGGCCGTCTTCATGAGGGCGAAGCTGATGCCGATGGTGGCATAGAGCACCGGCGTCACCCAGAACCCGGTGACGGCCGCTACGAGGATGCTCGCCAGCATCACCGCCATCAGCCCGACGAGCATCGTCCGCCTGTATCCGAAGCGGGGCACGTACGAGGCGAGCAGAAAGGACGCAGCGGCGATCGAGAGGTCCTTGAAGGCCTCCAGGCTGGCAGCCGTGGTGCCCGCCACACCGTAGTCCTCGATCACCCGCGCGATCACGATCCCCACGGTGTTGAGCAAGATGGCGAAGACGAAGAAGTTCAGCGCGAGCGAGACGCGGACTTTCCAGTTCGATTTCATGGGCTGGCTCGAAGTCTTCGCGTTCGGTTCAGGCAGGTTGCTGAAGGACTACAGCAACCTGCTAAGGTCTGTGAAGCAGGATCTGGAGACTCTCATCGTTGCGCGCGAGGACGATCAGTCGGTCGCCGTCGGCACGCTGCAGAAACCGCATATGGCGCACTTGGCCCCGGATCAACAGGCCGCTCGCCGCCAAGTCGACCGACTGGAACCGACCTTCGCCGTCTCCAAGCAGCAGAAGCCCGTAGCCGGCATCGTATCGCCCGCGCACCGGCGGCACGCTGTGGAAGTTGCCAGCGGCTAGAAGGTCCCGGTGCCCGTCGCCGTCGAAGTCGTCCACGAGCACCGTGTAGATGGGCGCGAACTGGGCTTCGATCGGCAGCGGCTGCAGAGTGAACGTGCCGTCTCCATTGTTTACGGCCAGGGAGCTGGTGAAGACCCTCGCCTCGAGGACCTCCGCCGCCTCCAACTCCGACTCGGCGAAAACGTCCTCGATGCGGCTGGCCCCGAAGTCGGCGTACGAGACGTACCGGCTTCGCAGGTGTGGCATAAGGCTGACCAGCTCGTCTCGACCGACGAGCGGATAGCTGACCCCGTTCTTGTAAAAGGTCAGGATCTGTTCCAGCGTGCCATCCCGCGTGAAATCGTGAACGTACAGCCGGGCAGGCTCCTGCGGCGAAGCCCGAAGGTAGGAGTTGAGGCCCAGGTTGCCCAGCACGAGATCTTCGCGCCCGTCCCCGGTCAGGTCGGCCGCCGTGACGCGGTTCCACCAGCCGTTCGTTCCGGAAAGGCCGACCTCGGCGGTACGCTCCCTGAAACGGCCGTCCTCCTGGTGAAAGACCCGGATCGGCATCCACTCTCCCACCACGACCAGGTCGAGCTGTCCGTCGTCGTCATGATCGAGCCACACCGCCGACGTGACCATCCCCGCTTCCGCAAGCCCGTCCGCCTTCTCGGAGGTGACATCCACGAACCGTCCCGTGCCGTCGTTCTCGAGCAGGTAGCTCCGGGGCGTACGGCCGTACTCGCGAGAAACCACCCTGCTGCCGACGAAGAGGTCGAGATCGCCGTCTCTGTCGAAGTCTCCCGGGACGACGCAGGAGCCGTTCGCGAAGAAGTCGGGCAGGCGGTCCACGGAACGGTGGAGGTTGCCCTCACCGTCGCCCAGGTAGAGCCGGTCCCGGAGCGCTTCGTGGTCGCCCCAGAACTCGTTTCCTCCGCTGACGACGTACAGGTCCGGATCTCCGTCGCCGTTGGCATCGAAGATGGCGGCCGCGATGTCTTCGTGGAGGCTGTCCGCCTTCAGAACTGCGTCGCCGCTCGTGCGGAACCCGCCATCGGACTGCTGCAGGAACAGCCGCCCCGGCTGGTGTTTGGCGCCACCGACATACAGGTCGTCGAGGCCGTCGCCGTTCACGTCACCGGTGGCGAGGGCGGGTCCTTCGGTCGAGAGCATATGCGGCATGAGCGGCTCGCGGTTGTAGTCGAAGAACCTGTTCTCCTCGTGCGCGAACTCGATGCCGGTCTCGGCGGTCACATCGACGAAGAGCCGCGCGTCGGTTGCCACGGGCGCCGATCCGCCTGCCGCCACCTCTGCATGACGCTGCGGATACGCATACCGTCCTTTGGCGTCGCCCTGTGACAGCGTGATCTGCTGGTCGGCCGCGAGATCGGTCAGCACCTGATAGCGCCGATCCGGCCAGATGACGACCAGTGAGTCGACCGCCGCCGCGGGACCCAGCCCGAAATGCAGGCGGGGATCGACAGACGACTGGAAGCCGCGGGTCGGCATCTGCTCCAGGAGCTGCCGTACGTCGCCGTGCCTGATCATCACCTTCGCGCCGATTCCTGCCGTGTTGGCTCCGGCGCCCCGCAGGACCACCGTGAGGTAATGATCTCCGCTGATCTCGCGAGCCCGGTTACGGTAAATCGATGCGGGCGCGTTGACGTCGTTCGTGATCAGATCGAGCGCGCCGCTGTTGTTCAGGTCGGCGTAGGCCGCCCCGGTTGAGAAGCCGGGCTGCGCCAGGCCCCAGGCATCGGCCGAGTTCGTGAACGTGAGGTCACCGTTGTTGCGAAACGCGTAGTTGCCGATGGGGACCTGGGGCATCGTGCCCAGCAGAGCGAGGTCCTCCTCCGTGATTCCGTCTGCGAGCGAGGCCTGGACGGCTGCGCCGCGCACGTAGTCGAAGTAGTCGAGGTCGTTCGGCCGACGATAGACGCCGTTCGTAACGAACAGGTCCTTGTCGCCGTCGTTGTCGAGGTCCGCGAAGAGGGGGGCCCAGCTCCAATCGGTCGCGTAAACGCCGGCCAGGTAGCCGATCTCGCTGAACCGGCGCTGGCCGCGGTTGAGTTGGAGCGTGTTTCGTGCGTATTGAGC
>JAUVMT010000125.1 GCA_030600085.1 Gemmatimonadales bacterium
CTGGGGGCTGCGACGTCCGGCAGGATTTCCAATCCCGGCTCCGGCTCGCCGAACCTTCTGCTCTACTCGCGTCTCGGGACCACCGATTGTTCTGCGGGCACTGGCCCGCCGACGCTTGACCCAACGGTCGTTTCGCTCAAGAGCGTGCCGCTTCCCGAGGTGGGTGGGAAGAAACGCTTGAACGGCAATGTCACCGTGGAGGTGGCCCTCGGTCCTCCCGAAGCGCAGGGCGGTCCGGCGAGTGAAGTTACCGTTCATGGCACGTGGTACGGGATCGGCAGTGCATTCGTGCAGAATCAGACCAGCCAGACGGGACCCAGCGGTCAGGCGTCGTTTTCGATCGGTGGTGTTCGTGGCGCCACGTCGCTCCAGTTCTGCGTGAACGACCTTTCCGGCAACAACATCGACGCGGACTTTAGCGGCGGCGAGGTGTGCGGGCCGTTCCCGGACAGTGGCACGGGAGATCCCGGGTACGTGCCGCCGAGCGGGCTCGATGCGAGAGCGAAGCAGAAAGGGAAGGCCCGCGTAAACCTGAACTGGACGCCGGGCACCGCCACGATAGTGGATATTTTCCGCAGCGACCAGGTCAACAACCCGATCGCTCCCGGTATCCTGAACTCCGGTTCCTACACGGACTGGGGTAGTCACGTCGGACTCAGCTACCGCGTGTGTGATCCCAGTGCGGCAACGGAGACTTGCACCAAGTGGGACAACACGGCTAACTAGTCGCTGCGAGCAGACCCCTAACGGGGGTGTGGCGAATCGGAACCAGTGCCGCGTCCGATTCTCGGGCGTGGCTGGAGCGGCTGACCAGCGGCGCGACGCTCCGCGCTCTCGGCCACGGCTCAGTCTCGATCCTCGAACGCACCGGCGAGGATCTCGCGGTCGCGCAGCTCTTCGCGCGTGAGATCCTGGGCAGCCCGGTTGAACATCGTGATGCGCTCTTCCTCACGGGACCGCTTCATCTCATCCGCCAAAATGCGACGGACAAAGGCGGCGCGACTCTTGTCGCTCCAGCGGTTCATCTCCCGGTCGATCCTCAAGAACAGCTGATCCGTCTTCGCCGCCATCGCCGCCCTCGAGACTAAGCCCTGCGCGTCATCCGATCCTGAATATGCGATCAAGACGGGGGCCGGCCGGTCGACTCGGCGAAGCGGGGGCCGCACATTGGCACCAGACTATTGGAAAACAGACTCAGGATTGGCTTGCCATGCGATGCAATAGAGGACTGACCCTGGCCGCGGCGGTGGCGCTCTCCGGCCTACCCTCCGGCAACCCTCTGACGGCCCGAGGGCTCTCAACGGACAAGGGGCTCAATTCGGCCGACGCCGAGTCCCATAGCCCGCACGCCGTCGCCGACACCTTCCCGGTCGGGACGGTCGTGGACAGCGTCGTCTCCGTCTCTGACCCGACCCAGAGCTACGCGCTCTACCTGCCGTCCGCTTACGACCCGGGCCGCAGCTGGCCCGTCATGTACCTGATGGACCCGCGCGGCCGGGCCCTCGTCCCGATGGGACTTTTCCGAGATGCGGCGGAGCGGCATGGATGGATCCTCATCAGCTCCTACGACACGATGAGCGACGGGCCCGTGGAGCCGAACGAGATAGCGCTCGACGCCATGCTGGGCGACACACAGCAGCTGCTCGCGCCGAACCTGAACCGCCTCTACCTGTGCGGATTCTCCGGAACGGCGCGGGCCTCGTGGCCGTTCGCTGTCAATCTCGCCGGACACGTGGTCGGAGTGATCGGCGTAGGCGCCGGACTTCCGTCCGATGCGGCCAACGTCGCGTATCCCGCCACGCTACTGGCCGAGCCCTTCGCCTTCTTCGGTGCGAGCGGAAACACCGACTTCAACTACGAGGAAATGCTGAGGCTCGACGCCATGCTCGGCGGATTCGACATTCCCCACCGACTTGCGTTGTTCGAGGGACCGCACTCGTGGCTGCCGAAGGATCTCGCCGACCGCGCTGTAGGTTGGCTGGAGATTCAGGCCATGAAGAAGAACCTCCGTCCGACGGATCCTGAGCTCATCGATGGGCTCTTCACCGCCTGGCTGGAAGAAGCACGCGACCTCGAAACCGAGGGCCGTCTGCTCGCGGCCGCTGAGGCCTTCCGGGCGCTGGTTAACGACTTCGTGAGCCTCATCCCCATCGAGCGGCTGACCGAAGCGTCGGATCGGGCCAACGAGCTGGAGCGATCCCGAGAGGTGAGGGATCTAGTGGAGGTCAAGAGGAAGAACGCCGAGGCCGATGAGGAGTTTAGGAAGAAGTTGGGGGACCGCTTGCGGAGGCTCCAGTCGGCGGATGAACCGGCCAAGGCCGCTGAGAAGATGATCAAGGACCTAAAGCTGGAGGATCTGAAGCGCTGGGCCGCGAGCGCGGGCGACACGGCGGAGGCTCTAGCGGCACAGCGGCTTCTCGAGCATACCTTCGTGCAAACGACCTTCTATGTGCCTCGCGACTTTATCGACACCGAACCAGAACGAGCCCTGGCCTCGTTGGCCGTGGCCCGCGCCGCGAAACCGGAGAGCCCACGCGTCTGCTACCAGGAGGCGCGTGTGTACGCAGCGGCACGGCGCACCGGCGAGGCGTTGGACGCTCTCGAATGCCTGGTGAATGCGGGGGTGGTGCGAGACGCGACCTTCCTGGAGAATGAGCAGTATCTCAGGACGCTCGGCACGGAGGCGCGCTTCGCCGAGCTGATGGAGCGCGTCCGCTCCATGGCTGCAGAGACCGCCGCCGCGGAGCAGGAGGGAAGCTAGGCGGGGCGGCGTCGGGGCGAGGCCAGTGCCTCAAGCGCCCGGCGCCACCCCTGAAACCCGCCGCCGCCTCCTCCCGTAGTATGGCATGAGATGGAGCATTTGCACACGCGCGCTTGTATTAATGAACGATTATAATATATTTCAACAGTGGCGGGGGCCGACCCACCGGTGGCGCATGGTGTGGATGGGTTGGGATATTGGTTGGGCGGCCCTCTCGCTCTTCGGTTCGGCAACGTTGCAACCAAGGCAGGGGCCCGGCTGTCCTATGGCTGTCTCGTTAGGGATGGCGATCGTAGGCGAGAGCTCTTGGCCGGCATGATCGCGAACGACCATACCCAATCCACAGATCGCACCCGCCATCCCGCGGCGCACGACCCGCTTCCGGGGCTTCACGCCACGGGCGCGGGGGCTGCTGCATCCAGCTCGCTGCGATCGTAAACATCCGAACCCGGGCAGACTCAACACGCCAAACAGGCCAACCCACCCAGACGTAATCCAGGAGCCGACATGAACACTCGACCGTTCTTCACGCGACTCGCGATGGGCCTCACGCTCTTCGCGATGGCGACCCCGGGAGCGCTGCAGGCCCAGGTCAACGCCCGGATGCTCCGCTACCCGGACGTGAGCCAGAGCCATATCGCCTTTGTCTACGCCGGGGACATCTGGACCGTCCCGAAGACTGGCGGCACGGCCCAGCGACTCAGCTCCCCCAGGGGTGAGGAGTCCTTTCCACGCTTCTCTCCCGACGGGAGGCAGATCGCCTTCAGCGGCAACTACGATGGGAACCAGGACATCTATGTGATGCCGGCGTTGGGCGGAGATCCGGTGCGCGTCACGCACCATCCGTTCAGCGACCGGCTGCTGGATTGGTTCCCGGACGGAGAGTCCATCCTCTACGCGAGCTCGATGGAGAGCGGCCGGCAGCGCTATCGCCAGTTCTATAAGACCAGCGTCGAGGGCGGAATGCCGCAGAAGCTTCCGGTCCCCTACGGCGAGTTCGGGACGATCGCACCCGACGGAATGACGTTGGCCTACATGCCGCAGTCGCGGGACTTCCGGACCTGGAAGCGATACCGCGGCGGTATGAACCCGGACATCTGGCTCTTCGACCTCCAGAACCTCGAGGCCGAGAACATCACGCAGGGCGACGCCAACGATGCTCAGCCGATGTGGGCCGGCGAAACCCTCTACTACCTGAGCGACGCCGGCCCGGCGATGCGGAACAACATCTGGGCCCACGACCGGAGCAGCGGCCAGAAGCGTCAGGTGACGGCATTCACCGACTTCGACGTCCACTTCCCGGCGATCGGCCCCGAGGAGATCGTCTTCGAGGCGGGCGGAAAGCTCTTCCTGATGAGCCTGGAGAACGAGGCTATTCGGGAGATCGAGGTCAACGTGGTCACCGACCTCGCCAGCCTGAAGCCTCGGGTCGAGAAGGTGGCCGACAACGTCCAAGCGGGCTCGATCTCGCCCACCGGCAAGCGCGCCGTGATAGAGGCGCGGGGCGAGCTCTTCAGCGTACCGGCCGAGCATGGTCCGGTCCTCAACCTTACGCGCAGCCCCGGAGTGGCCGAGCGGTCGCCCTCCTGGTCGCCGGACGGCAAGTGGATCGCCTACTGGAGCGACCGGAGCGGGGAGTACGAGCTCACGATCCGGCCGGCCGACGGCCTGGGCGAGGAGCGGGTCCTCACGAACCTGGGGGCCGGCTACCGCTACACGCCCTTCTGGTCGCCCGACAGCAGGAAGCTGGCGTTCGTGGACGAGGCGGAGACGTACTGGATCCACGACATGGACGCGGCCACCACCACCCGGATCGACAAGGGCGAGACCCGCAGCCACGGAAGCCTCGACCATCACGACTTCGGGTGGTCGCCGGACAGCCGCTGGCTCGCCTACAGCCGGGCGGTCGAGAACCGGAACCTCGCGATCTTCCTCTACGACACCCGCAGCGGGCAACTGCACCAGGCCACCTCCGGCTACTACACGGATTGGCACCCGAGCTTCGATCCGGAGGGGCAGTACCTCTACTTCTCCACGACGCGCAACTTCGAGCCGATGTACGGCGACTTCGACAACTCTTGGACCTATCCGAACTCCCAGCACATCGTCGCCGCCGCACTCCGCTCCGACGTGCCCTCGCCACTCCCGCCGCGGAACGATGAAGAGAACGGGGATGAGGAGGAGAACGGGAACGGGGAGAACGGAGACGGCAACGGGGAGAACGGAGACGGCGACGGCGAGAACGCCGACGAGCCCGAGCCGGTCGAGATCGAGATCGAGGGTTTGGAGGAGCGGATCGTGATCCTGCCCGTCGAGCCGGGCAACTACGATATCCCGGAGGGAGCGAAGGGGAAGGTTGTGTACCACCGAGGGGCCCGCACGGGCTCCGTCGAGGACGCTCCCAGCCCGATCCTCTACTATGACTTCGAGGAGCGGGAGGAGAAGACAATCGTCGACGACGCGGACGGTTTCGCGCTCTCCGCCGACGGCAAGAAGCTCCTCGTCTGGAAGGACGAGTCGGCAGCGATCGTGAAGCTGGCGGCGGACCAGAAGATGGATAAGTCGCTGCGTCTTGCCGAGATGGAGATGTTGGTCGATCCCAGGGCCGAGTGGAAGCTGCTGTTCAACGACGCGTGGCGCTTCCAGCGCGATTTCTTCTACGATCCCGGGATGCACGGCGTGGACTGGGACGAGATGCGCGCACAGTACGGCGCGCTGATCGACGATGCGGTGACGCGTTGGGACGTGAACTACGTGATCGGCGAGCTGATCGGCGAGCTGAACGCCTCGCACTCCTACCGCGGAGGCGGCGACACGGAGGCAGGCGACCGGCGCGGCGTCGGGTTGCTGGGCGCGAACTGGGCGCTGGTGGACAACGCCGGCAACGTCGTCCAGGGCCGCGGTCTCCCGGCGGGGCAGGGTGCCTACCGGATCGACGAGATCATCCGCGGAGCGTCCTGGGACGCCGAGGTACGCTCGTCCCTGGACGTGCCCGGGGTCGACGTGAGCGAGGGCGACTACGTGCTGGTCGTGAACGGCAACCCGGTCGATACCTCCAAGGATCCCTGGGCCTCTTTCCAGGGCGTCGCCGGCGAGACGGTGATCCTGACTGTGAACGACCGGCCCACGATGACCGGCGCAAGGCAGGTCGTCGTCGAGACGATGGGCTCCGAGAGGCGCCTCCGTCACCTGGCCTGGATCGAGGATCAGCGAGAGCGCGTGGAGGACGAGACCGACGGCCGCGTCGGCTACATCTACGTCCGCGACACCGGCAGGGGCGGGCAGAGCGAGCTTTTCCGCCAGTACCGGGCGCAGTGGAACAAGCCGGCCCTCATCATCGACGAGCGGTTCAACTCGGGCGGGCAGATCCCCGACCGGTTCATCGAGCTTCTCAACCGCACGACGCTCAGTTACTGGGCGGTCCGCGACCGGATGCAGTTCCAGAGCCCGCCGACCGCCCACAACGGGCCCAAGGTCATGCTGATCAACGGCTGGAGCGGTTCGGGCGGCGACCTCTTCCCGCTGTACTTCAAGCAGGTCGGGCTCGGACCCCTGGTGGGGATGCGGACCTGGGGCGGCCTGATCGGGATCAGTGGCGCGCCTCCGATGGTGGATGGCGGGGTCGTCACGGTGCCGACGTTCCGCATGTACCACCCCGATGGCACCTGGTTCAGCGAGGGATACGGCGTGGATCCCGACATCCAGGTTCCCGAGAGCCCCTCCGAGCTGGCTCGTGGGATCGACACGCAGCTCGACGCCGCGATCAACGAGTCACTTCGCCTCCTCGAGGTAAGCCCGCCGCCGGTAGTGGCTCAGCCGCCGTACGAGGATCGGACGGCCGGCGCGGCGTACGCGGCTCCCGAGAGAGCGAGCGGGGACGGGAACTAGGAGGCGAATCGAAGCGGCAATCCGAGTCGCGGCCAAAGAACGCGCGCGACGCCAACAATGCGCCCCGGTGGTTCCAGCCGCCGGGGCGTTTCTTTTTGGGGACGTGCCAGCCCCTGTCGGCGTTTCGCGCTTTTCCCTTAGCTTGACCGCCGTCACCCTCTGGTCCGGAGGGCGGCTTGGTCGAGTCAGTGTCCCGGAGGAGCAGCTGAACACCCAACCGTCATTGGAAGACGCACCTCGCGTTCTGGCTATCGACTGGTCGGGCGCGAAGAGCGGCGCTCGGCGTAAGA
>JAUVMT010000266.1 GCA_030600085.1 Gemmatimonadales bacterium
CCCGTGATCTCCGTGCCCGTCCAGGAGGGCGCACGGGTCTCGAAGGGACAGATGCTGGTCCAGATCGCTCCCGCGGAGTACGAGCTCCGGGTGCGGCGAGCCGAGGCGGACCTGGCGTTCGCGCAGGCCGAGTTCGAAGGGCTGATTCTCGGAGACGACCGGTTGGAGGACCCGCAGCTTCGCACGAAGCGGGAGCGTCTCGCGAGGCTCAGAAGCGGGTTGCCGGGAGCGGAGACGGCGCTGGAGGAGGCCCAGTATCAGCTGGAGCGAACGGAGATCCGTGCTCCTTTCGCTGGACTCGTCGCTGATCTCGTCGTGGATGAAGGGGCACGCCTGCAGGTGGGCGATGCCGTCGTCGAAGTCGTCGATCTCTCGACCATCGACGTCGAGGTCGAGGTTCTGGAGCGCGCCCTGCTGGCCGTCGAGCCGGGGCGAGTCGCGACGGTCCGTTTCGCCGCACTCCCGGAGGAGCCGTTCGCGGGACGGGTGGTGACCATCAACCCGGTGGTCAACCGCGAGACCGGAACGGCTCGGGTCACGGTGCGTCTCCGAAACCTCCAGGCCAAGGTGCTCTCAGGCATGTTCGCCGAGGTCGAGATCGCCGGGCGTCGATTCGCCGACCGCCTCTTCGTGGCGCGGGATGCGATCGTGGAGCGTGACAAGCGGGACGTGGTCTTCCTCCTGCATCCGGACGAGCCCGGCGGTGCCACGGGTTTTGCCAAGTGGGTGTACGTCCGCACCGGCCTCGAGAACGATGATTTCGTGGAGGTCACGCCGGAACGGGAGCGCGATAGCCTGGAGCCCGGTTCGATCGTGCTCGTGGACGGCCACACGACGCTGACCCATGACGCCAGGGTCCACCTGGAAAACCACAGAGCGCTCCAAGACCGGTGAGACCGGCCGGTGCGCCGTCCGGCGCGCGGCCCAAACCGATCCTCTCGTGAGCCTTCCGGATCTAAGCATTCGACGGCCGATCGCTACGGCCATGGTCTATCTGGGCGTCGCCGTGCTGGGCGTCGTCTCGTTTGCCCGTCTCCCGATCGACCTCCTCCCGGACGTGGCGTTCCCCACGCTCTCGGTGTGGACCACCTACAGCGATGCGGCACCTCCGGAGGTGGAGCGCTTCATCACGGAGCCGGTCGAGCAGGAGGTCAGCCAGGTTCCCGGCGTCAGGCGGGTGACCTCCCGCTCACGCGAGGGGGGGTCTCTCGTGACGCTCCAGTTCTACTGGGGCACCGATATGGAGTTCGCCGCGCTGAACGTGCGGGAACGGCTCGACGATCTACGAGATCTACTTCCTCGCAGCGTGGATCGTCCCGTCATCCTTCGTTCGGATCCGGGCAGCGACCCGATCCTCACGCTCGCGGTATCGGGAGCGAGTCCGGCGGCGCTGTTGGAACTGAGCAAGGACGTCTTCGCCAGGCGTCTCGAGCAGCAGGACGGAGTCGCTCTCGCCGCGATCAGCGGCGGACGGGAGCGGGAGATCCAGGTGCTTCTGGACCCGGTCCGCCTGACCTTGCACCGGGTGACCGTCGCCCAGGTGACCGACGCGCTCGACCGGGCCAACTACCAGGCGCCGGGAGGGAGCGTGAGGCGCGGCAGATTCCGCTACAGCCTCCGCACCCTCGGCCAGTTCACGGAGGTGGATCAGCTTCGGGACGTCGTCGTGACGAGGCCGGCCGGAGGAACACCGGTTCGATTGTCGGATGTGGCCGAGGTTCGTGACGGGTTCGAGGAGCGGCAGACGGCGGCGCGGTACAGCGGCGTGCCGGCAGTCGGGCTGCAGATCTTCAAGGAATCGGGCTCCAACACCGTCCGCGTGGCCGAGCGTGTCGAGGTGGTGCTCGACGAGTTGAGGGCCGAGTTCCCGTCGCTGGGCTTCGAGATCGCGACGAGTCAGGCGGAGTTCATTCGAGAGGCGATCGCCAACGTCGTGCAGGCGTTGATCGTGGGAGGCATCCTCGCCTTCCTGGTGCTGTTCCTCTTTCTTCGGGATCCCCGCTATCCCGTGGCGGTGGGCCTGGCGATCCCGATCTCCATCCTGGCGGCGTTCTCGCTCTGCTATCTGTTCGACGTCAGCCTGAACGTGATGTCGCTGGGCGGCCTCGCGCTGGGCGTGGGGATGCTCGTCGACAACTCGATCGTCGTGCTGGAGAACGTCTTCCGCCACCGGAACGAGGGTGGGGCGGCCGCGCCGGCCCAGGAGCCCGGCGAGGAGGTGCCGCGCGACGCGGCCGCGTTCTCCGCGGCCGAAGGCAGCAGGGAGGTGGCTGGCGCGATCACGGCCTCCACGCTCACGACCATCGCCGTCTTCGGGCCCGTGCTCTACGTGCGAGGGGTCGCGGGCGCGCTGTTCGGCGATCTGTCGCTTGCCGTCGCCTTCTCCCTGCTGGCCTCCCTGCTCGTCGCGTTGACGCTGCTGCCCGTGATGGCGGCCCGGTTCGGCAGGGCGCGGGCGGTGTCGGCCTCCCGAGATGCGGCTTCCCTCGATGCGGCCGCTGGCGACCCGGCCGCTGGAATGGCCGACGAAGGGGGCAACGCTCGCCCGCTGCGGCGCGTCCTGCGTTTCACGATGGAATCCGTCCGCCTCACCTGGAGGGACGTGGCAGGATGGGTCGGCCGGGCGTCCTCAAGCGTCGTCCGGCCGGCGCTCGAGGCCTTCGACCGGGGCTTCCGCGGGTTTGCCGGCCGTTACGAGAGAGCTCTTGCCTGGGCGTTGGGTCACCGGGCCGCTGTCATCAGCCTGGCGGCATCCGTGTTCGCCGCGGCCATCTCCCTGGCCACGGTCCTTCCCCGCGACCTGATGCCGGATGTGGACGAGCGCCAGTTCCGCGTCACGTTGGACCTGCCCGTGGGTACGCCGATCGAGGCCACCGATGAGGCAGCCGCGGCGCTGGAGCGTGTGCTTCTCCAGCTGGAGGCGGTCGACGGCGTGTTTACCCGGGTCGGGCGCGCCCAGCGAGGCGAGCCCACCGAGGACGA
>JAUVMT010000148.1 GCA_030600085.1 Gemmatimonadales bacterium
ACCTGACGCTAGAGGGTCTGGCCGAGCGGGACTCGTTCGTTCTCGAGACGCTCCGCGACCTGGGAGTGTCCGTCGCCATCGTGCTCGCGGGCGGCTACGCCCGGAACACGGACGACACGATCTCCATCCACGTGGCGACCGTCCGCACCGCTTTCGAGCTTGCCGCCTGACACCCGGGCGCCCCGCCGGATGCGGCGCGATCCGTGAGCCTGTCCGCTCAAGGCGCTGCCGCTGGCAGCCTGGCTGCCCGCTGCCTATAGTGCGCCGTCGGCGCGAACATGGCGGCGCGCCGGAGGCTTCCTCAGCAAGGAGAGCTGACCATGTGGATCGTTCTGCTGATCCTGGTCGTCTTGATCGTCGCCTTCATCGGCATGTACAACGGCCTCGTCAAGCTTCGCGTTCGCGTCGACAACTCCTGGGCGGACATCGACGTTCAGCTGAAGCGGCGATACGACCTCATCCCCAACCTCGTCGAGACGGTAAAGGGCTACGCGAGCCACGAGAAGGACACGCTCGAGGCGGTGATCGAAGCCCGCAACCGGGCGATGGCCGTACAGGATCCTGAGGCGAAGGCCGAGGCGGAGAACGTGCTGACGGGAGCCCTCCGGCAGCTCTTCGCCCTGGCGGAGGCGTACCCGCAGCTCCGGGCCGTGGAGAGCTTCACCGAGCTGCAGGGCTCGTTGAACGAGATCGAGGATGCCGTCCAGAACGCGCGTCGCTACTACAACGCCGTGGTTCGGGACTACAACACGAAGATCCACACCGTGCCGTCCAACCTCGTGGCCGGCATGTTCGGGTTCCAACCCCGCCAGTTCTTCGGCCTCGAGGATGAACACGAGCGTGAGGCGCCGAAAGTCGATTTCGGGACGGCCGGCTAAGGGCCGTTCGCTGCCCCGCCACGAGCCTGCAGCACGTCGCGGGCGAGGGCCCGCTGTGCTGGTTCTCTCCGTCGGGGCGCTCGCGCTGGCCGGCGCTGTCGGCCTGGCGGCGCCGCGTGCGCCGCGCGGGACCTGGGGCGCCGAAGCACCACCCACGGTCGCCGTCCGCGAGTGGATCATCGAGAGCTTCGAGGTCCAGGTACGGGTGCGGCGGAACGGACACATCGATGTGACCGAGACGATCCGGCCCCGCTTCACGGGCTCCTATAACGGCATCATCCGCACCATACCGATCCGCTATCGCGACGCGCACAACTTCACCTACGCGCTCGCTCTGGACGTCGAGGAGGTGACGGACGGCTCGGGCAACGAGCTTCGCTACGAGGAGAGCAGAGAGAGGCAATACAGGAAGGTCAAGATCTGGGTGCCGGGCGCCTCCGATGCCACGCGCACGGTTCAGATCCGCTACAGCGTGAAGAACGGGCTCCGGTTCCCCGAGGGCGGCGACGAGTTCGAGACCTGGGACGAGCTGTACTGGAACGTGACCGGCGATGAGTGGCCCGTGGCAATCGAGCACGCCTCGGCGGAGATCGTGCTTCCCGCCGAGATCACCGGCCTCAGGGCACGCGCGTTCACCGGCGCCTATGGCTCGACGGAGTCCGCTGCGAGCATCGAGGTCCTGGAGAATTACGTTCGGATCGAGACGACCCGCGCGCTGGCGTTCCGCGAGGGACTGACGGTCGCCGTCGCTTGGGATCCCGGCGTGGTCGAGCGCCCGGGCGCGGCCGATAAGATCGGGAGTTTCCTGCGGGCGAACTGGCCCCTGTTCCTCCCGGTCGCAGCCTTCTTCCTCATGTTCAATCTCTGGCGTGCCCGTGGACGGGACCCCGAGGCAGGACCGATCGCCGCTCAGTACGAGCCGCCGGAAGGGCTCACGCCCGGCGAGGTGGGCGTGCTCGCCGATCACTCTCCCGACATGCGTGACGTCACCGCCACCCTGGTCGATCTGGCGGTTCGCGGATACCTGACCATCGAGGAGACGGAAAAGAAGATGCTGCTGGGGCTGCTCTCGGACACGGACTACATCTTCCGCGTCGAGCGGCCACGGGCGGAATGGAAGTGGGACGAGCTGGCGGCGCACGAGGTCGCGCTCCTGGACGCCTTGTTCGGCTCCTCCGGCACTTCGGTAAGCCTCTCGGACCTGCAGAACGAGTTCTACCGCGACCTGCCCGCCATCCGGGATGGGATGTTCAAGCGCCTCCTGGAGGAGCGCTACTACGAGCGCCGACCCGACAAGGTGAAGGCCGTGTACCTCGGCGTGGCCGTCGTGGTCACGGTCCTTACCCTGGTCGCCGGCAACGTCATCGCGGCTCTGCTCGGAGAATCGCCGGTCAGCGTGATCGTTGCGGGGATTCTCACCGGAGCGATCGTCGCCGGTTTCGGCCTCGTCATGCCGGCCCGGACCGTTCGTGGAACACGAGCTTTCGCCAAGGTCCGCGGCTTCGAGGAGTTCCTGCAGCGGGTCGAGAGCGACCGCTTCAAGCGGATGATCACGGGCCCCGAGATGTTCGAGAAGTACCTTCCGTTCGCGATGGCCCTCGGCGTGGAGAGCAAGTGGGCGGCGGCGTTCGAGGACATCTACCGCGAGCCGCCCGGATGGTACCGGGGCTCGAACCCGCACGGATTCCGAACCGGCCTGTTCGTGAGCGACCTGTCCCGCATGACGACCTCCACGTCTCAGACCATGGCTTCGCGTCCGCGAAGCTCGGGTGGATCCGGGTTCAGCGGCGGCGGAGGCTTCTCCGGCGGAGGCTTCGGGGGTGGGGGTGGAGGTGCGTTTTGAAGAACCGCAGGCCACGGTTATTGGAGCGATAAGACTCTGACAAACGGCCAAGGAGGCCGTCATGGCGATACGTAAGGGAGATAGGGCCCCGGCATTCCAACTTCCCCAGGGGCCTGGAGAGGTCGTGGACCTCGCTGAGCACATCGGACGGGACAAGGTCGTGCTCCTGTTCTTCCCGCTCGCGTTCAGCTCGGTCTGCACCGCCGAGCTCTGCAGGATCACGAGCGACTGGGTCGAGTGGGACGAGCTGGACGCCCGCGTGTTCGGCATCAGCATCGACAGCCCTTTCGTCGTGAAGCGCTTCCGTGAGGAGGAGGGCATCGGCTTTCCGCTTCTCTCGGACTTCAACAAGACGGTGGCCGCCGAGTACGGCGTCCTGTACGAGGAGCTCGTGGGGCTCAAGGGCGTCGCAAAGCGCTCCGCGTTCGTCATCGACCGCAGCGGCACCGTGGTCTACGACTGGGTCTCCGAGGATTCAGGCGTCGAGCCCGACTACGAGGCGATCAAGCGGGCGGTGGAAGCTGCCTGACCACATCCGGCGGACCCGGTCCGGCGTACCGGCCGCCGTTCCCCCGGAACCCCACGGCGCGAGGAACCCCCCGGCGCGCGGAACCCTTCTTGCGATATCTCGCGGGAAACATGAACGCGTTGGGGGAGGACTCCGGGACCGCCGGCAACGAAGGTTGAGCCTGTCTGACCCCTCTTAAGTCACGCTGCACACATTTAATACGACTTTGCGTCCGGCACGCCGCGCCGTCTTGCGGGCGCCGGATGCCGGCGGAGACCTCCTCGGAGCGATAGCGCGGAATGAACGAGCTCGGATCTCTTGCAGCCGTATATGAAGCGACGCGGGAGATCGGCATGAGCGTCAGCTGTTGGGCGGGCATCGCGCTCTTCCCGGATGACACAGCGGACTCGAAGGCGCTGGCTGAGAGCTGCCAACCTGGCCGAGCTCTCCGTGCCCGGCGGCTAGCCGCTTCACGAACGGCGCCTCGCCCTTGCGGCGCGCCACCCCTCCCCCACACCCTCCGGAACGGCCGAGGACTCAGCATCCTGCAGATCCTGGAGGCTTGGAACCATGTCGAGCGATCTCGCACGGAAAGCGTGCGTGCCATGCCGAGGCGGGGTGCCGCCGCTCGCCGGTCCGGAACTGGCCGACCTTGAGGCGGCGCTCGGTGGCGGTTGGCGCGCCGTGGACGAGCACCATCTCGAGAAGGAGTTCGGCTTCGAGGACTTCCGATCGGCGCTCGACTTCACGAACCGTGTTGGCGAGCTGGCCGAAGAGCAGGGGCACCATCCGGACATCTACCTGAGCTGGGGCCGCGTGCGGACCCAGATCTGGACGCACAAGATCGACGGCCTCACGGAAAGCGACTTCATCCTGGCCGCGAAGATAGACGAGCTGTAGGGATCGCCGTCTGCGCATCGCCTTTCTCAATTCCTGGCCCATCGAGCCACATCTGGGCAGTGGCTCGGCAGTGGCGATCACCGGCCTGGCTGGAGGGCTGGAGGCGCTCGGGCATTCCGTCCATCAGGTCGGGCCGCTCCCCGATCGGGTCGATGCCTTTCGGAGGATCCGCTACAACCTGACGCTGGCCCGCGCGGGCGAGGCCGAACTGGCCGATTCGGCCCTCATCGTCGGCTTCGACCTGGACGGGTTCGCGCTTCGGCCCCCGGGCACTCGCTACGTCGTGTGCCTGAAGGGGGTGATGGCCGACGAGCTTCGCTTCGAACGGGGCTGGCCCCGGTTGAGGTTCCGCCTCCTCTCGCGCCTCGAGCGTGCCAACGCTCGATCGGCCGATGTCGTGATGGTGACCAGCGAATACAGCCGAGGAATTGCCATCGAGGCGTACGGCCTGGATCCCGCGCGAGTCAGAATCGTTCCGGAAGGGATCGACCTCGCCCGTTGGAGCACGCGCCCGCCATCTGCAGACGCGGGGGGACTGGTCATCCTCAGCGTCGCCCGTCAGTACCGGAGAAAGAACACCTCCGCCCTGCTTCGAGCGATGCCCGCGATCCGTGCGGCGGTGCCGAACGCGCAGCTGCGGATCGTGGGAGGCGGCCCCGAACTGCCTCGGCTCAAGCACGAGCGTCTCTCTCTCGGCCTGGCGGCATCGGTCGTGATCGCCGGAGAGGTTCCAGACACGGACGCCGTCAGGGACGAGTACCGGGCGGCCGACGTCTTCTGCCTTCCATCCCTGCAGGAGGGTTTCGGCATCGCGTTTCTCGAGGCGATGGCGAGCGGCCTCCCGATCGTGGCCTACCGTGGCGCTGCGGTCCCCGAGGTCATCCCGGATGGCGAGGCGGGTCTCCTCGTTCCACCCGACGATCCGAAGGCACTGGCCCGCGCACTGATCCGTCTCCTGAGAGACCCGCCTCTCCGGCGACGGATGGGCGAGGCGGGAAGGCGAAGAGCTCGCCAGCACGCCTGGGAGGAGGTGGCACGGCTTTTCATGTCGGCCGCGGGCTTCTGACCTTCCTCTTGCCGCGCATCACCGGTTAGCTTTCGACCATGGGTGACAAGGACGTTCACGCCGGTGACACCGAGCATCTTCGCCTGTTCACCAGGCATCTCCTCCGCGACGTGCAAGCGCTGGAACAGATGCTGGAATCGGGCGCGATCGAGGCCGACGTCAGGCGCATCGGCGTCGAGCAGGAGATGTTCCTGGTCGACGACGAATGGCAGCCCGCCCCCAAGGCCATGGAGGTTCTCGACCGCCTCGACGACCCGCGGATCACCCATGAGCTGGCGCTATTCAACCTCGAGGCCAACCTCGATCCCCTACCCTTCGGCGGCGATTGCCTGAGCCGCATGGAGCAAGGGCTGCGAGAGATTCTCGAGATCGTGCGTGAGGCGGCGCTCGAGGTCGGCGCCGACGTCGTCTTGACCGGCATCCTGCCGACTCTCCACAAGTCCCACCTCACGCTCGAGAACATGACGCCGGAGAAGCGCTACTACGCGCTGAACGACGCCCTCAATCGTCTGCGCGGCGGCGCCTACAAGTTCTACCTCAAGGGCGTGGACGAGCTGCTGGTCGAGCACGACAACGTGATGCTCGAGGCGGCGAACACGAGCTTTCAGGTGCACTTCCAGGTCGGCGCGGAGGAGTTCGCTCGACTCTACAACATCGCTCTCGTGGCCGCCGCTCCGGTGCTGGCGGCGGCAGCCGGCTCCCCGCTTCTGTTCGGGAAACGGCTGTGGCGGGAGACGCGAATCGCGCTCTTTCAGCAGTCGATCGATACTCGGAGCGCCAGGCCCGAGCTGCGGGACATCAAGCCGCGGGTGCACTTCGGAACGCACTGGGTGGACGATTCGGTCCTCGAGATCTATCGGGAGGACATCGCGCGCTTTCGCGTCATCCTCGGCCGCGAGATCGAAGAGGATCCCCTGGAGGAGCTCGCCGAGGGTCGCGTGCCGCAGCTGAAGGCGCTCCAGCTTCACAACAGCACGGTCTGGCG
>JAUVMT010000113.1 GCA_030600085.1 Gemmatimonadales bacterium
CGACAAGGTGGCCAAGCCGGTCGCCCAGAAGCTGGACCGGGCGGGCGAGGAGCTGGAGAAGGCCAAGGCGCGAATCGACCAAGCCAAGACGGAGGCCCAGGCCGCGTTGCGACCGCCGGAACCCGGAGTCGACTAGGAGCAACGGTTCTGAAGCCAGTGCGGTTCGTACTTGTGGCCACCATGGCCACCATGGCCGCCGTTGCCTGCACGGCCGGAGACGGGAGCCGCCAAGCCGAGCGGGACACCCTCACCCAGCGCCAGAGAGACAGCCTCATCGGAGAGCTGCCGATCCCCGGCGCGAGGGGCGTGCACGGGGCGATGGACGTCGCCGACTCCGCCAAGGCGAGGCAACGGATGCTGGATACGATCGGCGGTTAGAGTTCGAGCCTCCCTGGGACTGGCGGTTTCCCGCAAAGTCCACTATCTGTCTCCCGAGCACAGATCGTGCGAATCCTGGCTCCCAACGCCCCTGACGACTGCACCTAGACTGCACCCAGACAATCGCAAACGATCAGCAGACAGAGGAGAGGCCGATGTCCGCTGCAGATGTCACTAGAGAGCTCGACACCTTCATGGAGTGGGTGGTACGGCGGAACCCCGGAGAGCCGGAGTTTCACCAAGCCGTTGACGAGGTTGTCGAGACGTTGATGCCGTTCGTGATCGAGCACGACAAGTACCGCCGCGCGAAGATCCTCCAGAGAATGTGCGAGCCGGACCGCATCATCACCTTCCGGGTCACCTGGGTCGACGACGGCGGGGAAATCCACGTCAACCGCGCCTGGCGCGTCCAGTTCAACGACTCGATCGGTCCCTACAAGGGAGGATTGCGCTTCCACCCGAGCGTAACCCTGGGGACGCTCAAGTTCCTCGGATTCGAGCAGACCTTCAAGAACGCTCTCACCGGCCTGCCCATGGGCGGCGCCAAAGGGGGCGCGAATTTCGATCCGAAGGGAAAGAGCGACAACGAGGTCATGAACTTCTGCCAGTCCCTCATGACCGAGCTCTATCGACACATCGGTGAGAACACCGACGTCCCCGCCGGGGACATCGGCGTCGGTGCACGTGAGATCGGCTACCTGTTCGGCCAGTACAAGCGCTTGGCGAACCGGGTGACGGGGGTGCTCACCGGCAAGGGGCTCTCGTTCGGTGGAAGCCGGGTGCGCAAGGAGGCGACGGGCTACGGCGTCGTCTACTTCACCGAGCACATGCTGGAGCGGATCGGCGAAGGCTTGGAAGGGAAGACGGCGGCGGTCTCCGGCTCGGGCAACGTCGCCATCTACACGATCGAGAAGCTCCTCGAGAAGGGGGCAAAGGTCCTTACGATCTCCGATTCCGCCGGCTTCGTGCACGATCCCGATGGGATCGACGAGGAGAAGCTGGCCTGGCTCAAGGACCTCAAGGAGGTACGTCGTGGCCGGGTCAGCGAGTACGCCGAGCACAACAAGAACGTCACGTTCCACCCGAAGACGAACCCGTGGGTCGTGCCGGTCGACCTGGCCTTCCCGAGCGCGACCCAGAACGAGCTGACCGGGACGGACGCGCGCACGCTGGTCGACAACGGCGTGATCGCTATCGGCGAGGGCGCCAACATGCCGACGGAGCCCGAAGGGGTAAGAGTCTTCGTGGACGCGAAGATCTGCTACGGGCTGGGGAAGGCGGCCAATGCGGGCGGCGTGGCCGTCTCCGGCCTGGAGATGAGTCAGAACGCGCTGCGCCTCTCCTGGACACACGCACAGGTGGACGCGGAGCTGAAGAAGGTGATGCGGAGCATCCACGAGCAGGCCGTGGAATACGGCGACATGGGCGAGTGGGTGAACTACGTGAAGGGTGCCAACATCGCGGCCTTCGTGAAGATAGCCGACGCGATGCTCGCGTACGGAGCGGTCTAGCGCTCTGGGCTTCTGACGGTGGTTCCGAGCCCCGAAGACGACGAGCGCTTTCTTCGCCTCGCGATAGAAGCCGCACGTCGGGCCCGGGAGCGCGGAAACCATCCCTTCGGAGCCGTTCTCGTGGACTCGGCCTCGAGGGTCCTGCTCGAGGCCGAGAACTCCGTCCTCACCGATCGAGATCCGACGGCGCACGCCGAGCTGAGTCTGATCCGGACGGCGGGCGCGCGGTACGATCCCTCGGCACTCGCGGCCTGCACCCTCTATGCGAGCACCGAGCCCTGCCCGATGTGCTCCGGCGCGATCTATTGGGGAGGCATCCGCAGGCTCGTGTACGGGCTCGGCCAGTCCCGCTTCTACGAGCTCACTGGAGGCGGCGAGAAGCTCGCTCTCTCGTGTCGGGAGGTGCTGGCGGCCGCTTCCGAGCGGCTGGAGGTGGTCGGACCGCTGATCGAGGATGAGGCCGTCCAGGTTCACGAAGGGTTCTGGAGTCCGGCTGCCTGACCGGCTCAGGGAAGCCCCCGCGGTGGTTTCTGGGAGGGGCTTCCCGGTATTCGGATCGGCTGCGGTGGGATACCTTCGGTGCTCCCGAACGAGACAACGGGATGCGAGGCAACCGAGGTGAATCTGAAGGAGGCGCAGGGATGTTTTGTGGACGATACGGGGTCGACTCCCGCGCGCCGTGGAGGCTGGCGCCGGTCGCGGTTGGACTGGTGGCTCTGAGCACGCTGATCACGTCGCGGGCGGCTGCCCAGGAGAGGTCGGCAGGAGCAGTTGCGCCTCCCGCCGCCAAGGTCGTGCCGAAGGAGCTGGAGAAGCACGGCCACGTCCGGGTTGACGACTACTACTGGTTGAATCGGCGCGATGACCCCGCGGTCATCGCGTATCTGGAGGCGGAGAACGCGTACACCCAGTCCGTGATGGCCCACACGGAGGACCTCCAGGCGGCGCTGTTCGAGGAGATCAAGGGCCGCATCAAGCAGACGGATCTTTCCGTGCCGTACCGCGAAGGCGGTTCCTACTACTACAGCCGGACGGAGGACGGGCAGGCGTACCCGATCTATGCCCGGAAGAAGGGGTCGTTGGAGTCGCCCGAACAGGTGATGCTGAACGTGAACGAGCTGGCGGAGGGCCATGAGTTCTACGTGGCGGCGGGCCGGCGCGTGAGCCCGAGCGGGAACTTGCTGGCGTTCGCCGAGGACAAGGTCGGCCGGCGTCTGTACACGCTTCGCTTCCTGGACCTGGACACCGGAGACTTCCTGGATGAGGAGATCCCGGGCACGTCGGGAGGGAGCGCGTGGGCGGAGGACAACCGCACGATCTTCTACGTGAAGCGCGACCCGGGTACCCTGCGGGCCTACCAGGTCTATCGGCATCTCCTCGGAACGGATCCATCGAAAGACGAGCTTGTCTACGAGGAGGAGGACGAGGAGTTCTCGTGCTACGTGTGGAAGACGAAGTCGAAGCGCTACGTCGTGATCTCGTGCAGCCACACGCTGGCCGACGAGCACCGCTTCGTGGAGGCCTCGCAGCCCGATCAGGAGTTCCGCGTCTTCCTCCCGCGCGAGCGCGGGCACGAGCACAACATCGACCACCATGGCGAGCACTTCTACGTCCGGACGAACGACGGCGCCCGGAACTTCCGTCTGATGCGGACTCCGGTGTCGCAGACCGGCAAGGCGTCCTGGGAGGACGTCATCGGTGCGCGAGATGAGGTGCTGGTGGAGAACTTCGAGATCTTCCGCGATCATCTCGTGGTCATCGAGCGGAGCGACGGTTTGCGCCAGATTCGGATCCGGTCATGGTCCGGCGATGAGGAGCATTACGTCGATTTCGGCGAGCCGGACTACCTCACGTGGATGCAGGACAACCGTGAGATGGACACGCAGCTCCTTCGGTTCGGCTACGAGTCGATGAAGACTCCGGAGTCCGTCTACGACTACGACATGAGTACGCGAGAGAAGCTCCTGCTGAAGCGGGAAGAGGTCCTCGGCGGCTTCGACACCGAGGACTACGTAACCGAGCGGCTCTACGCGCCGGCCCGGGACGGAACCCGCATACCGATCTCGCTCGTGTACCGGAAGGGAGCGAAGCGAGACGGCAACAACCCGCTCGTGCTCTACGGCTACGGCTCCTACGGGGCCAGTATCGATGCCTCCTTCGGTTCGTCGAGGCTCAGCCTGCTGGATCGAGGGTTCGGCTACGCCATCGCCCACATCCGGGGCGGCCAGGAGCTGGGCCGCTCCTGGTACGAAGACGGAAAGCTCCTGTTCAAGAAGAACACGTTCACCGACTTCATCGACGTGGCCGAGTACCTGATCGAGGAGGGCTACACGAGTCCGGACCTCCTCTTCGCGCGAGGAGGGAGCGCCGGCGGGCTCCTCATGGGCGCGATCGCGAACCTGCGCCCGGACCTGTGGAAGGGCGTCGTGGCCCACGTCCCGTTCGTGGACGTGGTGACGACGATGCTGGATGAGTCGATCCCGCTGACCACCTTCGAGTACGATGAGTGGGGCGATCCCAACGAGAGGGAATACTACGACTACATCCTCTCGTACTCGCCGTACGACAATATCGAGGCGAAGGATTACCCGAGCATGCTGGTCACCACGGGGCTGCACGACTCGCAGGTCCAGTTCTGGGAGCCCGCCAAGTGGGTGGCCAAGCTCCGGGCGCTGAAGACCGACGACAACGTGCTCCTCCTGAAGACGAACATGGACGCCGGGCACGGCGGCGCGTCGGGACGCTACAAGCGGTACGAGGAGCTCGCCCTGGAGTACGCCTTCGTGCTGGATCAGCTGGGGATCGCCGAATAGCTGCCCGGACGCCCGGCTTCTAGCGGCTGCTCGTCGCCTCGATGCGGATCGCGGTCTTCGGCGCCGGCGCGGTCGGCGGCTACTTCGGTGGTCGCCTCGCCGAGGCTGCCGATGACGTTGTGTTCATCGCGCGCGGCGGCCAGCTGGCGGCCCTGCGTGAGCATGGCCTGCGCGTCGAAAGCGTCGTCGGTGACTTTGCCGTCGCTCCGGCCGAATGCACGGACGATCCCGAAGAAGTCGGTCCGGTCGAGCTCGTCCTCGTGGGTACGAAGGCCTGGCAAGTCGGAGAAGCGGCTCTGGCGATGAAGCCGCTCGTCGGTCCGGACACGACCGTTCTTCCGTTGCAGAACGGAGTGGAGGCGCCGGACCAGCTCTCGGCCGTCCTGGGGAGAGAGCGCGTGCTGGGCGGGCTGTGCCGGATCATGAGCTTCCTGGCGGAGCCGGGCGTGATCCGCCACGTGGGGGCCGAGCCGGTGCTCACCTTCGGCGAGCTGGACGGACGGGAGACCGAGCGTTCCCAGCGAATCCTCGACGCGTTCGGGAAGGCGAGAGGCATGCGTGCCGAGCTCGTTCCGGACGTTCAGGTCGAGCTCTGGCGGAAGCTGCAGATGATGGCGGCTACCAGCGCCGTGGGAGCCGCGGCCCGCCAGCCGTTCGGCGTGCTCCTGGAGCTGCCCGAGACGCGGCGGTTGCTGAAGGCATGTATGGACGAAGTCTGGAACGTGGCCGTGGCCCGTGGCGTCGCGCTTCCCGAGGAGGAGGCCGAGCGGACCATGGCGTTCCTCGAACAGCTGCCCGCCGACGGCATGACCTCGTTGTATCGGGACATGGATGCCGGACGCCCATCCGAGCTCGAGGCTCAGCTCGGAGCCGTCGCGCGGTTGGGTGCAGAGGTCGGGGTCGATACACCGGTCTGCGGCACCCTGTACGCCGCGCTGCTGCCCTCCGAGTTGGGGGCACGCGGCGAACTTCCGGCCACCGACTGACCCGCACCTCTCTTCTCTCTCTCCGTCCGCACGGGCTCGGCGCATGAGAAGCCTCGACCTCCTGATCGTTGTCGCCTCCCTGGTCGGGCTGATCCTTCTGGCGGGCCGACTGGCTCGCGGACAGAGGGACGCTACCGACTACTACCTGGGCGGTCGTCGCCTCTCCGCCTGGGCCCTCGGAGTGAGCCTCGCCGCCAACCAGGTGAGTGCCATCTCGCTCGTCGGAGCTCCCGCTTTTGTGGCGCTGCGAGAGGGTGGCGGGCTTACGTGGCTGCAGTACGAGCTGGCCGTCCCGCTTGCGATGGCCGCGCTCGTTCTCTGGGGAGTGCCGGTCCTGCGTCGCGCCCGAGGCGCGAACGTGTATGCCGCGATCGAGGATCGCCTCGGACCCGGTGCCCGCCGGCTCCTCGCCTCCTTCTTCCTGGTTGGACGAGGGCTCGGGACCGGGGTAATCCTGTACGCCTCGGCGCTCGTCGTGGCAGCCCTCACCGGCTGGGGGGTGGCCGGGAGCCTCTGGATCGTCGCTGTGGTCGCCGCCGTCTATACGACGCTCGGCGGGCTCGTTGCCGACGTCATCTCCGATGTCCTCCAGTTCGGTTTGCTGTGGGGAGGCACGCTCCTCGTTACGATCGTGCTCGCCGTTCGTCTTGCCGGAGAGGGCGCCATCCTCGAGCTCGTCGAGCGCTCGCGGCTGGTCCCACTCGAGCTGGCGGGTCACGGCCTCGGCGATGGCGCCACGTTCGCCTTCTGGCCGATGCTCTTCGGCGGCTTCTTCCTCTACCTGGCGTACTACGGCTGCGATCAGACCCAGGCGCAGCGGATCCTCGCTGCGTCGACCGACGGCACGGCCAGAAAGGCGCTGTTTCTGGCTGCCGTGCTTCGCTTTCCCCTCGTCCTCACCTACTGCGCCTTCGGCGTGCTTCTCGCCGCGTTTCTCGCGGCGGAGCCGTCCTTCGCCGCCGGGCTCGCCGGCAAGCCGCCCGATGCCCTGGTCCCGGAGTTCGTGGTCGCCTATCTGCCGGTGGGAGTTCTAGGCGTGGCGGTGGCCGGCTTTCTGGCGGCCGCGCTCTCTTCGATCGATTCGGCCCTCAATTCCATGTCAGCCGTGACGATGGAAGAGTTCTTCACGTCACGGGGCGAGTCCGCTGGCCGCGTTCGCATCCTCTGGGCACGGTTCGGCACGCTGGCCTGGGGCGTCTGGGCTGCGGCAGCCGGCTGGTGGCTCTCAACCAGCGGCGAGACGGTGATCGAGACGATCAATCGGGTCGGCAGCGTCCTCTACGGGCCGATGCTGGCCCTATTCCTCCTGGCCTGGCGCTCGAAGCGTGCGGACGGACGCTCGGCGGTGGTCGGGGGGCTGGCTGGCGTGGCCGCCAACCTTCTCCTTGCCTACGGAGCCCCGGCCGTCTCGTGGCTCTGGTGGAACCTGGCCGGCTGCTTGGTGGCCGTGCTGATCGGCCATTTTGGCGGGAGGCGTGGCCGGACGATGGGCTCGGGCAAGCGGGCTGCGCGCGCGGGCGAGCGGTCCG
>JAUVMT010000219.1 GCA_030600085.1 Gemmatimonadales bacterium
CGCGAGGAGAAGGCCCCGGCCTGGCGCGAGATGCGTGAGCGCCTAGAGGCTCGGCTCCGCGACCGCGTCCCGAACCTCGTCGTGCACGCGGCCGGCGCCGACCGGCGGCTACCACACGTGCTGAGCGTTGGCGTGCCCGGTTGCGATGCCGGCGCGCTCCTGCTCTCACTCGACCTCGAGGGCGTGGCGGTCTCCGGGGGCTCGGCGTGCGGCAGCGGCTCGGTGGCAGGCTCGCACGTCCTGGGGGCGATGGGTATAGGCCAAGAAGAGGAATACGCGACGGTGCGTCTCAGCTTCGGTCCGGAAACGACCTCGGATGAGTTGGATGTCGCCGCGGAGGCCATGGTCCGGGCGACGTCGCGGATCGCCGCTCAGGTCTGAAACGGCGAGATCCATGAGACCCATGAGACCCATGTCGACCTGCTCGGTCCTGACCGCCATGTCGGGGGGCGTGGACTCCAGCGTTGCCGCCGCTCTCCTGAGCGAGCGCGGGTACCGGGTCGTCGGCGTCACCATGAAGACCTTCTGCTACGGTGACGTTCCCGGCCCGACTCGGACCTGCTGCGGACTCGAGGGAATCTCCGACGCCAAGTCCGTCGCCGCCCGACTCGGCGTCGCCCACACCGTCTTCGATGTCGAGGAGAGCTTCTCGCGGGACGTGATCGACGACTTCGTCTCGGAGTACGCGGCGGGTCGGACACCTATCCCGTGCGTCCGCTGCAACAGCTTCACCAAGTTCCGCGATCTGGTCGCCCGCGCCGACCTGCTCGGCTGCGAGTACCTGGCCACGGGTCACTACGCGCGCGTGGAGCGGGCAAACGGGACGGCGCGTCTTTGCCGGGCCGAAGACGACCGCAAGGACCAGACGTACTTTCTGTGGGGGATCCCCCGCGAGGTGCTGGAGCGGCTGTTCCTCCCGATCGGGGAGATGAACAAGAGCGCGGTGCGGCGGAAGGCGCGTGCTCTCGGGCTGTCGACCGCCGACAAGCCGGAATCGTTCGAGATCTGTTTCGTGCCGGACAACGACTACGCGGGCCTGCTGCGACGATACCTGGGCGAAGACCACCCTGCCCTGGCGCGCGGACCCGTTCTGCTGGAGGACGGACGGCAGGTGGGAGAGCACGAAGGCTACGCGCGTTTCACCATCGGACAACGCCGGGGTCTTCCCGGTGGCTTCGACGAGCCGATGTACGTCGTCGCGATCCGCCCCGGCGAGAGGGCGGTCGTCATCGGTCGGCGATCTTCGCTGGCCCGGACGCGCGTCGAGGCCGCCAAGGCGAACTGGCTCGGCCCGCGACCCGAGGCAGGCGAGGCGGTCGGAGCGAGGGTCAGGCACGGCGCGCCGATCGTCGAGGGACACGTCGTTGAGAGCGCCGAGGACCGCTTTTCTGTCGAGCTGGGGCTTCCGCAGGAGGCGATCACTCCCGGCCAGAGCGCGGTCCTCTACCGGGACGGCGTGGTGCTCGGTGGAGGGGTGATCCTCTCCTAGCAGACGGCCGACGTGCCTAGTATCGCAGGCCTTCCGCCACGGCCAGCTGCTCGGCCGCCTGCTTGCCACGGTCCGAGAGATCCTTCGGCGCCTCGATGCGAACCCGTACGAGCTGGTCGCCGCGGGCGCCGCCCTTCTCGATGCCGTGCCCCCGGACCCGAAACGTCGTCCCGCCCTGCGTCCCAGAAGGGACCTTCAGCACGATCTTCTTGTTGTCCACCGTGCGCACGCGGATTCGCGACCCCAGCATCGCCTGCGCGATGTTGATCGGCACCTCGCAGATGACGTTCAGGCCTTCCCGCTTGAAGAACCGGTCGTCTTTCACGCGGAATTGGATGATGAGATCGCCTGACTTGCCGCCGGCCGGACCCCGCTCGCCCTGACCCGGAATTCGAACCTTCGATCCCGTTTCCACTCCGGGCGGCACCGCCACGCTGATCCTTCGCCGGGAGCGCACCTCACCGCGTCCATCGCAGGTAGGACAGGGCGGATCCGGTATCGTGCCGCGAGCGAGGCAGTTGGGGCAGGGCCGCTGGACCGAGAAGGTGCCCTGTCCGAAGGTCACTCGGCCCGTACCCTGGCACTCGGCGCAGTCGCGAAGCCGTCCACCCGGCGCGACCCCGTCCCCATCGCACGCCGCGCACGCCTCCACGATAGGTACGGTGACGTTGACCTTCCCGCCCCGCGCGGCCGTCCTGAACGGGACCTCGACGAGGTACTCGACGTTCTGGCCGCGGCTCTGGGGCCTTGGTTTTTTCGTCGCGCGCTTGCCGAAGTCGAAGATCGAGCTGAAGAGGTCACCCAGCCCTCCGGTGTCACTCAGGTCCTCGAAGCGGAATCCCCCTGGCTGGGGTCCGCCGCGGGGTGCGCCGCCCCCCCCGAAGCCGAGGCCGCCGAAGCGCCGCATATGATCGTACTTCTTGCGTTGATCGTCGTCCGACAGAACACGGTAGGCCTCCGAGACCTCCTTGAACCGCTCGACCGCCATGGGGTCATCCGGGTGGGTATCGGGATGGTACTGCTTGGCGAGCTTGCGGTAGGCCTTCTTGAGCTCGTCGGCCCCGGCTTTCTCGCCGACGCCGAGAATCTCGTAGTAGTTCTTGGTCCTCGTCGCCATCAGGCGTCGTCGCCCTCGACCGCTTCTTCCTGAGTAGGCGAGCTCGGCGGCCCATACTTCGTAACCTGGACGCGCGCCGGTCGGACGAGGATCTCGTCGAACGTGTACCCATCGACGATCACGTCGCAGACGATGTCGTCCTCGCGCGGATCGGTGGTGGGCCGTGTCGCCAGGGCTTCATGGAGATTCGGATCGAAAGGCTGGCCGGCCGCTTCGATCCGCGTCAGCCCGGCGTCGCCGAGCGCCTTGCGCATCTTTGCCTCCACGAGGCCCACCCCTTCCATCAGCGACTGCACAGTCGCGTCAGGAGCCGCGGGAGCCGCATGAGCCACGCGGGTGAGATCGTCGAGGACGTCGAGGAGACCGGCCACCAGGTCCGCCTGGGACCGCCTCCTCATTTCGGCCAGCTCCCGGCGCGTTCGCTTCCTGTAGTTCTCGAACTCGGCGGCCAGTCTTAGGTGGCGGTCCTGGAGCTCCTCCAGGTCTTGAAGCAACCCATCCTCGGCTGGAGGCTCTTCGGCGACCGACTCCTCGGCGACCATCAACTCCTCGTGTTCGAGCGCACCCGCATCCTCGGCGAGCGTGTCGGCATCCTGAGCGATCGCCTCGTCCGCGTTCTCCATAGTCTCTTTATCCTTAGTCTCTTTATCCTTCATCGGTACTCGCACCATCGCTGTTCGCGTTCCAGGTCGCCGTCGGCAAACGATGGCGCAATAAGCATGTCCGGTTCAAGAAGGTCGTGCCCTCTCGGCCATGCCAGCCAGGCGGATCATGTCCAGCGCCGCTCTCACGGAACGCAGCCGGACCTCCCGCCGGTCTCCCGGAAAGCGGAACGCGCGCCCTCTCTCTTGCCCCCCGGCCGACGCGATCCACACCGTGCCCACCGGCTTCTCCGCCGTTCCGCCACTCGGGCCGGCGATTCCGGTGACGGCAACCGACAGGGTCGTTCCCGATCTGTGGAGGATGCCGCGAGCCATTTCCAGCGCCACCTCCTCCGACACCGATCCGCAGCGCTCGAGGGTGTTCGTCTGCACCTCCAGTTCCGCGATCTTCGCCGCGTCGTCGTATGCCACGATGCCGCCCCAGAAGACGTCGGAAGCCCCTGGAACCGAGGTCAGCGCGGTGGCCACCCAGCCCCCGGTACAGCTTTCGGCGGTCGACACGGTGTCACCTCGCTCCCTGAGCAGCCCGACCACGACCGCGGCGAGGGAGCGCGGCCCGATCTCGTAGACCCGTTCCCCGAACCTACGCCGGACCTGCCGAACGATCCGGCCCAGGGTCTCATCGGGAGCGCGGATGCTGAGATCGAGAAGGTATCCGCGCGGTCGCAGATCCACCGACCCCTCTACCGGTGCGACCTC
>JAUVMT010000068.1 GCA_030600085.1 Gemmatimonadales bacterium
GCCGCGCCTCCGCGCCGTGCCAGAGCCAGGACCGAAGTTCCCGAGAGTCCGGCCACCCCGACCCCGCCCAGCTTCAGCCAGTCCCGCCGGCTCATCGTTTTCGGACCCATCATCTCTCACCGACTCGTTCCCGCCGACCGCTCCAGCTTGGGGTATGGACGGCAGCCTGAGGCTCATTTTTAGACTAGACTAAATCTTGGTCTAAAGCTAGGCAGGAAAGGGCATAGGGTCAAGTGGCGACTGAGGTGAGAGAGCGACCGCGGGTCACGCCCCGGTATCCTCCAGGCGCTGCAGCGCCCAGGCCGCGTGTTCCCCGACCAGCTCCGAGCGATCCTCCAGGCAACGGTGAAGAAGAGGGACCGCCTCTCGACGACCGCTGTTCCCGAGGCCGACGCACAGGTTGCGGAGCATGCCGCTCCGGCCGGGCCGCGCAAAGGCCGTTTCGCGGTAGCGGCTTCGATATGCCTCATCGGAAAGTTCGAGGAGCTCCTCCGCCCACTCGATCATCCGCTCCGGCGGAACCGGACGCCCGGGTATCGCTTCCCGAGCCGGGACGCCGGCCCCACCCGGACGTGCGGCTCCGAGCTCCTCCGTGCTGCCCGCCGGCGCGTCGTCGTTCCAGGGGCATGCTTCCTGGCAGATGTCACATCCGAAGATCCGGTTCCCGATGAGCGGCCGGAGCTCGACTGGAATCTCGCCACGAAGCTCGATCGTCAAGTAGCTGATGCAGAGGCGAGCATCGAGGCCGCGCGGCCACTGGATGGCGCCGGTCGGACAGGCGTCGATGCAACGGGCGCAGGTGCCGCAGCGATCCTCCGTAAACGCGTCGTCCGGCGGGACCTCGAGGGTGGTGAGCAGGGCTCCGAGTAGAAGGTACGACCCGAGAGTCGGGTCGATGAGCATCGTGTTCTTGCCGATCCAGCCGAGACCCGCGCGCTGGGCGTGGTCGCGCTCCAGGACGGGGCCGTAATCCACGTACGGCAGCGTTCGCGCATGCTGATCCAGCTCTTCCACCAGCTCCGCCAGAGCCGCCAACCGCTCCTCGAATACGCCGTGGTAATCCCGACCACGGGCGTAGCGTGCGACGACCGGCTCCTCGGCGCGCGCGGGAATCTCCGAGTCGAGGCGCGCGTAGCTGAGGCTGACGACGACGATCGTTCGGCAGCCGGGCAGCGCCCGCTCGGGATCGAGCCGCCGTCGCACCGCATCCTCTCGGGCCATGTAGGACATCTCGCCGTGCCAGCCTCTCTCCAGCCAGGCGAGATAGGCGGCGGCGTTGGGTGGCTCGGACGCGGGCGCGAAGCCGACCTGGTCGAATCCCAGGCCGAGCGCCGCGGCACGGAGCCGCCGCTTGAGGTCGTGGGGACTCACCGGCGAGGCGGGACGCGCATCATGACCGAGTCGGCGTTCGCGAGGCGCGCGGGATCGCCCACCTCCAGCCACAGCGCGTCGCTCATGTCGAACGTCTCGATGGCATGGCCCTCTTCGGCCAGCCGGAGGTAGACCTCCATGATCGAGAACCGCCCGCGCTCGATGATCAGCTCGAAGATCTCCGGCGAAAGGACGTGGATGCCCGCGAAGCCGATCTCCTCGGTGCGTCCGACCCCTGTGCGAGCTTCGGCACGCCACCCGGTCCTCGAGTTCGCCAATCCACGGAAGCCGTGTTCGTCGACGAGGAGGGGCCGGGTGGTCTCGCGGCGGTTGACCGCGAGGGTCGCGAGCGGCCGTCTCTCCGCGTGCGCGCCGCACATGGCGGCCAGATCCGTGTCCGAGATGACGTCGACGTTGTGCAGCAGGAACGGCTGGCTTCGCTCGAAGAGCGGCGCGGCCGCCAACAGCCCCCCGCCGGTCTCGAGAGGCGCTCCCTCCTCCCGGGAGAAGCGTATCTCCACTCCAAAGCCTCCCCGTCGCCTCACGTACTCCTCGATCTGGTCGGCGTGGTGGTGGACGTTGATGATCAGCCGATCGGCACCGGCATCGATCAACCGGCGAGCCACCCTCTCGAGCATCGGCACGCCGGCAACCTCCACTAGCGCTTTCGGAGCGCGCTCGGTGAGCGGTCTCAGCCGTTCGCCAACGCCCGCGGCGAGGATCATCGCCTCCATCATGGGTGACGAGGCACGCGGCCGCCTAGCGCCCGGCTCCGGGCCAGCCGCGCCTCTCCCGGTGCCGCAGGATGACGTTCACATCGGGGTAGACGCCTTGCACGTGTCCGGCCAGGCGCTCGGCGAAGTAGACGGACCGATGTTGTCCTCCCGTGCAGCCGAAGCTGATGCTGAGGCTGGAGAACCCGCGTTGCCGGTAGGCGTCGATGTGGGCCTCCACCAGCCGCCGCACTCCGTGCCAGAACGCTTCCGTCTCCGGGCGGGCCGCCAGGAACTGGACGACCGGCTCATCCAGTCCGGTCTGGTCCACGAACTCGGCCAGTCGACCCGGGTTCGAGATACCGCGACAGTCGAAGACGTAGCCACCCCCATGGCTGCTTCCGTCCTCGGGATACCCGTTACGGTAGCTGAAGCTGGCCACGCGGAGCGAGAGCCCGGGCGCTTCCTGGGCGGACGACTCCGGCCCCGCCCAGCGCTCCACGATGCGCGAGAACGTCGATTCGATCTCGGGGAGCGAGAGCGGCAAGCCCTCATCGAGAAGGGCATCGAGGTTTCGGGCCGCGAAGGGAACGCTCTGCAGGAAGCGAGGCTTCCGCTCGAAGAAGCCCCTGTACCCGTAGGCCCCCAACGCCTGCATGATTCGGATGAGAACGAATCCCCGGTAACAACCGAGGAACGCGTCGCGATCCACCGGTACCATTCCCTCGAGCTCGGCCAGGTAGCGCTCGAGAAGCTCGGCGCGCACCTCCGGCGGCAGATCGGCCTTCGCATCGTAGAGCAGCGAGGCCAGATCGTATTGCAGCGCACCGCGTCGGCCGCCCTGATAGTCGATGAACCAGGGCTCGCTCTCCACCACCATGATGTTCCGGGATTGGAAGTCGCGGTACATGAAGTGGTCCCGAGGCGCCTCGAGCAGGAACCGCACGAGCTTGCCGAAGTCGCGCTCGAGCCTGGCCTCGTCGAAGGGCACGTGGGCCAGCTTGAGAAAGTGGTACTTGAAGTAGTTCAGATCCCACAGCATCGACTGACGGTCGAACGCACGGCGAGGATACGCGACGCGGAAGTTGAGGAGGCGCCCACCCTCGACCTGGAACCGCGGGAGCAGCTCGACCACCCGCCGGTAGACGGCCAGGACCTCCTCCGGGAACGGCTCCTCCGGATCGGGCGCGCGCGTCTCGGCGAGCAGGTCGAACAACGTCGTGTCTCCCAGGTCGTCTTCGAGCCACGTCCCCTGCCGGCGGTTCTCCGCCAGGATCCCGGGAACGGGAAGCCCGGCTTCGCGCAAGGTCGTGGAGAAGGAGAGGAACGCTCGGTTCTCGCCTCGGTCGGGACCGTATCCTCCGATCACCGTGCCGGAGTCGGGCGTCGGGAGGCGGTAGTAACGACGCGCCGAGCCATCGGCCGCGACCTCGTAGACATGGGCCGGGCGGACACCGTAGTGGCGCTCGTAGAGTCGAACGACGCGGTCTCTGGCGTTCACCTCTATCCGTCCTCGACCTGTATCAGTCGAAAGCCTGGGCGCTCGGGCACAGTTCCGCGAGCTCACAGCCCGAGCAGTTCGGGCGGCGGGCGGCGCAGGTCGAGCGGCCATGGAGGATGAGGCGCCACGCGAAGGGCCTCCACTGGTCCCTCGGAAGCAGCTCCATCAGGTCGCGCTCGACCCTTGCCGGGTCGGTCTCCTCCGTGAGGCCGAGGCGCCCGGCGACGCGCTTCACGTGCGTGTCCACGACCACGCCCTCGTGCACGCCGAACCAGTTGCTGAGGATCACGTTGGCGGTCTTCCGCGCCACACCGGGCAGCTCGACGAGCGCCTCCATCGTGCCCGGGACCTCGCCGCCATGATCGGCCACCAGCCGGGCCGCCATCTGCTGAATGTGCTTGGCCTTGTTCCGGTAGAAACCCGTGCTCCGGACGTACTCCTCGAGCTTCTCCCGGTCTGCGCCGGCGTAGTCCTCGGCCGTCGGAAAGCGCTGGAACAGGGCGGGCGTGACCTTGTTGACGCGCGCGTCCGTGCACTGCGCCGAGAGGATCGTCGCGACCAGCAGCTCGAGCGCGGACGAGTGGTCCAGCGTCACCGTCAGGTCCGGGTAGCGATCGGCGAGCCTCGACCCCAGCTCCTTCAGCCGTTCGTCGGTCGTCCGACCGGCCTTAGCCACTGCCGGCCTCCGGCTCCGAGCCGACCCCATCGAGCGACGCCGGTAGCTGATCGAGGCCCAGCTTGTTGGCTCGCCCCACCCAGTCACCGATCTCCTCCAGCGTGAGGATCCCGTGAAGGCGGCCCGCCCCGGCGACGATCACCCGCTCCGACTCGCTCGATTGAAGCCGTTCGATCACCTGGTCCAGGGTCGTGTCGGGGGTCACGACCGGCATGTCGGCGACGTCGCTCATGAGCTCAGCGGCCGTCGTGCCGGCTCGACGCTCCGGCGGAATATCCGCCACGTCGTCCAGAGCCACGACCCCCACCAACCGGCCGTCGCGCACTACGGGGAGCGCCGGTGGGACGCCCGAGACATACAGATCCGCGAGATCGCGCGCGGACATCTCAGCGGGCACGGCCGACATCAGGCGTGCGACGCGAGTCACGGGCACGTCGGAGATCGCGCGCATCAAGATGAACTGCCGATAGCTCGAGGCGGCGGCGCTTGCGAGGAACCACCCGATGAAGGCCAGCCAGAGGCCGCTGATCAGCGGCCCGCGCATGATCAGAAACGCCCCGGCCGCGATGAGCAAGTAACCGAAGGCGCGGCCGGCGGCGGTGGCCCAACGTGTGGCGCGGCGAAGGTCCCCCGTCGCCTGCCACACCGCAGCCCTGAAGATGCGACCTCCGTCCAGCGGAAAGCCCGGCAGGAGGTTGAAGACCGCGAGAACGAAGTTGAGCCAGCCCAGATAGCGGGAGACCTGCCCGGCCGGCGGCAGGATCCCGAGCTCGTCGGTCAGGGCTCCGAGACCCCAGAAGATCCCGGCCAGCGTGAAGCTGGCGAGCGGACCCACGACGGTGAGGAGGAACTCGTCGACCGGCCGCTTCGCTTCCGTCGTGGTCTGAGCCACGCCACCGAAGATGAACAGCGTGATCCCCTGGACGTGGACGCCGCGCGAGCGGGCTACCACCGAGTGCGCGAGCTCGTGCAGGAGCAACGACAGGAAGAAAAAGAGCGCCGCGGCGACCCCCATCAGCAGATACGCCTCACCGTCGTAGCCGGGAAGCTGCCGAGGGAACTCGACCGTGCTGAAGACCCAGACGATCAGGGCGATCAAGACGAACCAGGAGTAGTCGATCCGGACCGGGAAGCCGAACCAGCGGCCGATGTTGAACCCTCCGAGAAGCGGCATCACATCCGGCCTACGAGTGGGGAACGGGGAGCGCCCGCCGCGAGAGCACCTGGAAACCGTCGCCCCCCCTGCCGAGGATTCGCCGGAGAAGGCTCACTCTCGTCGGCACGACGACCGTCAGGCGGCCACCTGCCAGGTTTCGCACGCTCACGAAGAGCGTCGTGGACGCCGCGGGAACGCGGACGCCGAATCCCCGACCCCTCCAGGTGAAGACGGCGGTGGAGGATCCGCCCTCGATGCTGCCCTCGGCGAAAGTCTCGGAGTCCAACCTCACGATTCCATCCGAGTCCGCCGGTATCACGCGATAAAACGTCGGGTCGAAGGGCCGGTCGGCCAGGCGGAGGAAGTTCTGATCGGTCGCCCAGTCCATGTCATCCAACGCCGATTCACCCGCCGCCGCTTCCCGGTGGTGGAGCAACTCGTGGGTGATCGTCTCCCAGATCTCCTCCTCCCACGCGAAGGCGTCGTCCTCGAATGACAACGCCAGAAAAGACCCGTAGTAGAGCACCAGCTCCGAGCGCACGTCGCCCCCGTCGCCGTATCCCGAGGGCCAGCTCTCCGTGACGCACTCTCCGAGGGTATAGATCCCGCCAAGCGTGGGATGACCCAGCTCCTTCTCCTCGATAACGAGCGCCTCCACACCCTCCTTCAGCTCTTCCGGGATGCGCTGCCAGAGCCGGGCGGCGAGGGCCTCGAAATCGTCCAGCGCCATCTCTGCCAGAGCGAGCACGTCCTCCTCCTCGATCCCGATTCAGTCCCGATTCGGGCCGGGACCTCTTTCCGACTCACGCTCGGCGCCGGCCGCCATCACGTACGCCCCACGGTAATGAACGAGCGGCGCGACAGATCCCTCCGCCGGTTCCGAGAGGTCGGCAGCCTCGACTCGCCCGATGAACACCGTGTGGTCCCCCATCGTCACCTCCTTCACCACCACACAGTCGCAGTATCCCAGGCCGGCCTCCAGCACCGGCGCCCCGGTCGCCATCTCGCGTGTCGGAACACCCCCGAACTTGTCTTCGTCGTCGCTCGCGAACCGATCCGCGACCGATGAATCCTGCGCACCGAGGAAGGTCACGGCGAAGAAGCCCGAGGTCGTGATCGCCTCGTGCGTGTGCGAGCCGGAGTCCAGACAGACTAGCACAAGCGGCGGATCCAGCGACACAGAGCACACCGCGGTTGCCGTGAGGCCTCGCGGGCGACCTTCCGGCTCACGGGTCGCGATCACGCACACGCCTCCCGCCAGGCATCCCAGCACATCTCGGAAGCGCTCGGCGGATACGGTCATGGACTTTCCTGCACCGGTGCGGAGGCCGCGCCGGAGATCTTCACGAGCCATCGGTTCAACAGCAGGAAAGCGGTGATCGCCACGATCCACTGGACCAGCACGCTACCCACGTTGAAGGTGGAAAAGGGCGTGAACGTAGCCGCGAGGTCGGACAGGTCCACCGCCTGCCACAGCCACCACCCCATAAGCACCACGGCCTGAACCGCCACGAGACGAATCGCGACGTTCCACCATCGGCCGATCACGAGGTCGCAGCCCTCCATATTAACCATGGCCGTACGGAAACGGTCCACGCCGAAGCGAAGGACCGCGAAGGCGAAGAAGAAGCCGCAGAGCATGAGCCCCACGCCCCACACCCAGTCCTGATTCCTGAACATGTCTACGGAGAGAGCGGACGGGAGCCCGACGAGAAAGCCGAGCGCACCGACCGCCATGATCGCCCGCGTGCGCTCCACGCCCGCGTCCCGCAGCACGCGCGATGCGAGCTCGATCATCGCGATCAGGCTGCTCCACGCGGCGAAGACCAGGGCCAGGAAAAAGAGCACCATGAAGAAACGTCCGGCCGGCATCTGTCCGAACAGCTGCGGCACCCAAACGAACGTCAGACCCTCGTTGCCGGCCCCCACGATCTGACCCGCTGAATCCGGCATGATCGCGAACACGGTGCAGAGCACCATGATGCCGGCGAGGAGCGAGACGGAGTTGTTGCCGAAGCCGAGAAGAAAGGCGTTCAGGGTCGTGTCCTCGCGTTTCCCCAGGTAGACCGCATACGCGACGATCAGCCCCCAGCCTGCCCCCGTGTCCCAGGCGTTCTGCGTGAGAGCCTCCAGCCACACGCGAGCCGTCAGCAGGTCGCTCCAGTTCGGACTGAAGAGGAACTCGAGACCGGCGGAGGCGCCCGGGAGGGTCACCGCCCGGATGACGAGGACGATGACCAACACGAGGAGGCTCGGAATCAGAACCCGCGCCGCACGTTCGATGCCCATCACCCCCCGGGCCACGACGAGGGCGCCCAGCGTCATGGCGACCGCGTGCGTCGCAACCGCGGCGCCGGAACCCACGTAGGCGGACCAGAACGCGTCCGCCGCCTCGGGCGAGTCCATCGGCACGGCGCGGGTTATCGACCCCCACAGGTAGCGGACGGTCCACCCCATCACCACCGAGTAGTAGCACATGATCGCCGTGGCGGTGAAGGCCACCCAGGCGCCCATCCAGGCGAACCGTGGGCCGGCAACTTTCACGAACGCCCCGATCGGCCCACGGCGGGTGTTCTTTCCGATCGCGAACTCGACGAGGATCAGCGGGACCGACCAGAGGAGGAGGAAGACGACCCAGGCGACGAGAAAGGCGCCCCCTCCGTTCGAGGCCGCGACGCGCGGGAATCGCCAGATGTTTCCGGTTCCGATCGCCATCCCGAGCATCGCGAGCATCATCCCCCAGCGCGAGGAGAACACGGCTCCGCGCTCCGTCACGGGGCCTCTCCGCGCGACTGCGCCTCGGTCACGTCGATCTCCCGGATCCACTCGAGGACCGTCTGGTTGAATGTGCCGGGCATCGAGATGTGGCAGCAGTGCCCGGCCTCCTGGACCTCCGCACTCCGCGAGCTCGGCACGAGCTCCAGGATGTCGTCCCACCAACGCGGAGGCATGTAGGAGTCTCTATCCCCTCGAACGACCAGCGTGGGGGCACGTACGTGTCGAAGCTCCGCCCGGAGATCCACCTCGCGAAACAGGTCCACCCTCCCTCTCGAGACCGTGGCCGGCACTGTGCGCGGGCCGGTCCAGAGCACGTACTCCACGACATTGGCCCATCCGGGCGAGTCGTCGAAGATCCAGACCTCGGCGCGGCTCCAGAGTCGAGCCATGGCGCGCGAGGCCGCCGTCGGCAGGTACCGGGTCGTGAAGCGCGCGAGCGGGATGAGCCCGGTTCGGTTCAGCCCCATGTGTTCCAGCGTGATGCGCGTGAGCGAGTTCGAGATGACCAACCCCCGGACTCGCTCCGGATAGCGCGTCCCGAAGCGGAGGGCGACGGCACCGCCGAGGCTCTGACCCACGACGACGGCTCTCCCGACGCCGCATTCGTCCATGAGCTCGGCAACATCGTCCGCCAGGCGATCGAACGAGGCGTCGGGCTCATGCCGAGCGCGGAGGTCGGCGACGATGACGCGATGTCGGCCATCAAGGGCGGGTACCTGGTATCGGAAGGTCTCTTTCATGCCGTCCGCACCCGGGATCATCACGATCGGACTCCCGCTCCCGGCGTCCAGGTACGTAACCTCGACCCCGTCGGAGTAGACCATCCGGCGTGAGGGGTAGGCGAGACCATCCGGGCCTCGGACGGGTGGACGGAGCAAGCGGCGGTTCCGCCGGCGAACCCAAGCCGTGTATCCACCGAGGAGGAGCGCCAGGCCTGCCGCCGTCCGGGCGGCGGAAGCGCGCTGCGGAAGGCTCATCGCGACGCGACCTCAGCCGAGCTCCTCGCCCAGCTGGGCGAGGAGGGCCTCGGGCTCCAACCGCTCCCCGAAACGCTTCGCGAGGTCGGATGCATCTTCCATTCTGCCCAGCGCATAGAGCTCTCGCAGGGAGGATCCTGCGCGCGGGTTGGTCGGCCAGTCCACATCGTATCGCTCCCGCAGCTCGTTCGAGAGGATCGCGCTTAGCATCCACGCTCGGAGCCTGCGGGCACTCGTGAAATCTCCTTCGGCATACTCCAGAAAGGAGCGGGGATCATAACGTACGCCGGTGGCGTGGCGCATCAGCTGTGCGTAGCGCGGCCGAAGCTCGCTGGGGCGCTCGCTCGCGGCCAGCTCGAGCTCGTAGACCAGGGTCGCCGCGTCGCGACGAATCGCCTGCAGGTCCACGAAGGCCGCGAGGCGGAGGTAGTCGGCGAGGGCGTCGCCGGAGAGTCCGGTGGTACGCTCCACCCACGCCCCACTACTGGTCAGCCGCGCGAACGCTCGGCCGAATCCTCGCGCGATGGAAGTGTCCCCGAGACATCGGTACTCGAAGGGCAGATCAGGGGCCGTGTAGGCAGCATGGAGGCCTCCCCCGACCGCCCTGAGCACCCCCTGGCAACCGGCCCGTCCGCCCAC
>JAUVMT010000136.1 GCA_030600085.1 Gemmatimonadales bacterium
CGAGCGCCTCTCCTCCGAGGAAGAGAAGTCCGAGCCCGGAGACCAGAAGCGCCGTCGTCAGCACGAGCGGGCTCCCGATCTCACAGCCACCCCACCCTCTTCGCCCAGAGCTCGGCCTCCCGCTCGCGGTCCGCATGATCGGTCGGCGGACCTTCTCCCACCTGCCGCGTGCGCGCCTTCGCCGCCGCTAAAGCGTCGGCCAAGACCGGCAGGCCGAGGGCGGCTCGCCGGGCGTCCAAGCCCGCGCGATCCTCGACCGGCCCCACGGTCAACTCGCCGTCCGGACCCCAGTCAAACACCGTGGCGTACCGTTGCGGCCGCCGTTCATGGAACCGAATCCGATCCTCCAGGCAGGCGCGCTGACGCGGCGGTGCGTCGCCCCGTCGAACCGCGTCCTCGAGCGCCGCCAGAAAGGCCCGCTGGTGCGCCGGCCGGCTGATCGCATGCTGCGCCACGAGCCAGGCCGCCTCGCATCCCTCCTCTCCGACCAGCCGCATCCCGGGCCAGCCATGCTCGGCGATGATCTCAACCAGGGCATCGGCGTTACGACAGTGCACATCCTCCATAGCCGGGGCGTACCCGGCGAACAGCTCGCCGGTCTCCGCCAGTCGGGCCCGCGTGCGCTCGTCGAGCGCCTTCATCTCGAGCATCCTATTCCGTAGAACCAGGTTCAATGCTCGCTCGGGCTCCTCCGCCGTACATTGGTAGACCAGACACGAACGAGAACGTCGGAGGCAGAAGCATGAGCAGCAAGGGCACCATCGTCGTGATCAGCAGCCTGGGTCTCGTCGCGCTAACCGCGTTCGCGGCCGGCGGAAGCCGATCCGAGGCCACTCCCTCCGCCAGCCCGGCCGGCTCGGCGAGCGGAGGTCTCGCCGAGGCGTCGGCGCAGGACGCTCCTCCGGTCGATCAAATCCCGCGGTTCAACGATGCCGGGGAGCTGATTCGGCCCGAAGGCTGGCAGGCCTGGGTGATGGTCGGGGCCTCCATAGGCCTCTCCTACGCGGAGGACGGAGGCTTCGAACCAGTGATGGAGGGGAGTGCACCGGGGATGTTCCACAACGTGTACATGCAGCCGTGGAGCTACCGACATTTCCGGGAGACGGGAGAATTCCCAGAGGGGACGATGTTCATCCTCGCTATGTACGAGGCGTCAGTTAACGCGGACCCCGCTCGGGGAGGTTGGTACGAAGACGAGGGGTTTCTGGCCGAGATCCACCTGAAGCGGGAGGACCTGCACGAGAGCGGGTGGGGCTTCTACGGCTTCGCTGGAGGCGCCGAAAGCGCGTCCATGATCCCGGGCGAGGCGAACTGCTACTCGTGCCATGTCGAAGAGACGGCGCTCGACAACGTCTTCGTGCAGTTCTATCCCGCGTTGCGAGATAAGTTGCCGGCCGACAGCGGCGACTGACGCCGAGGCTCCGTCAGCACAGCTCAACCGTACCGCGCGGCGAGCGGATCGTCGCGATGAGCGCCGGCGTGGGCCCGGATTCCACTTGAAGGCCCAGCCCCAGGCCGCTGAGGATGTCCCGAACGCGGCCGACATCGGGATGCTCGGCGCGAAGACCGACCAGCTCGCAACCCACGGGCGCGGTCTCGGATGGGTGAGGCGTCTCACCCCAATCGATGAAGAAGGGCACGACTCCTCCTTCGCGGGGCATGAACGGGTCGGTCACCTTCCAGGCCAGAACCTTCCCGTCCGTCTGCTTCCGGCCCCCCGAGTGGACGGAGCCCAGCCCGGATGCGTACCTGCCCGCGCGGCCCACCAGGCTTTCCAGATCCGTTCCCTTCGCCACCCAGGTCACGAGCCTCGGCGCCTCCAGGTCGTCGACCCCGAAGAGGCGCACGCCCTCCGGATCCGGCTGGTCCGGATCCGGCCCGACGATCTCGAGGTACCTTCCCTCCCCCAGCGAGATGAGCGCGTTGCGCGTGCCGAAGCCCGGATGCTGACCCCCCAACGCCGCTTCGACACCGAGAAGCTCCTCGGCTCGCGCCATGCCCTCATCGAGATCCGGCGCCGCAACGATCAGATGATCGATCCGGGACATGAGGTCGGCGGCGCCCAACACAGCCACACTCTGCTCGATCATGGCTCCTGGGTCGACCCTCCTTCCGGAAAGAACGCGTCGTCGGGCGTCTCGTTCACACGAACGTCCCGGTAGGCGTACTCGAAGCTGCCGGATCGATCCCGGAACTCGGCAGACCAGAAGAGCCGGAGACCGTCGAGCGTGCGCCAATCCGCGACGTCGACCTCGACCTCCCCGACAGCGGTCTCCAAGCGAATACCGACGGGCAGCGTATCGCGCGCGTCGTAGTACAGGAGGACGTTTCGGCCCTCTTCGCCGCGCACCCGGACGGGCAGAGCCGGCCTGTCCATGAAGGTCGACGGCTCCAAAGCCACGGGATCCGTGTAGCGGCTCTCAGGATCGATGAAGATCATGTGCAGCTCGTGACCGATGACGACCTCGCGGATCTCGGCCGGCAAAGGCCGGCGGCCCTCCTCGGCTGACGGCACGATCCAATCTCCGGAAGGACTGAGACCGGCGTGGAAGCCCGTCGTCTGTTGCATCCGCGTTCGGCCGTCGCGGGCCGAGTAGAGCACCGTCTCGAAGGATCCTCCAGGACTCTGCACGTCGGCCCGGGTCGCGACCGTACGTACGTTCGCGACCGCCTCGCCGCCCATCGCCCGTGCGGCACCTTGCAGGATCTGCCGCGCATCGGTGGCCGACCCCGTGGCGGCCTCATCCGGCGCACCGCCGGCGCCGTCACCGGTTCCCGCATCGGGAACCCCGCAGCCGGCGAGCGTGATCGCTGACAGCACGAGCCCGAGCGTGGACACCGTCTGCTTCATCAACTCTCCGCGGGAGCTCGCTCTGGCTCGTTACAGTACAGGGTCGAACCGACCGATCTCGAGCTCGTGGTCCGTGAGCTTCTCGCAACGCCTATCGAGCGCTTCGAACTCATCGCCGAACTCGGCCCGGAGGCGCTTCCAGTCTGAAAACGTCTGCCAGTAGTCGATCGTCAGGAAGCGACAGGGATCGGCACGATCTCGATGAAGCTCCGTTCCCAGGTAGCCCGCAGCCTGGCGGAACAGTCGCGCCCAATCGCCGCTCCGGCCGTACGCCGCCTCGAACTCCGTCACGTGCTCGGGACGCACGAGATACTCCCAGACGTACGCGTAGCCGGGGTCACGACCCACCTCCCGGTCGTTCACTACTCGCCGCGTCTCTTGAAGATCATCACCTCCAAGCCGTCGTCCGTCGCATAGTCGAGCATCAGCCCACCGGCCATGAAGCCGTATCTGCTCACCCCCTCCAGCTGCGAGAGGAAGCGAGCCTCGACGGCCATCTCGGGCTCGGGGCAGGCCATGCGCGTCGCGCCGATCCGGCCCATGGACACGTCGCCCGGCATCTCGCCCGGTGTCGCGGCCGCGAAGTAGTTGTTGCAACCGCTGCTGCCCGTGAGACGCCCATCGTCGTACCTGAGCGTGACCTCCGGCTCCTCGGGAGCCGCTTCGCCCCAGCTCCACTCCCGGAGCACCCACCTGGTGTCGCCGATCGTCTCCAGCGACAACCTCCCGGCCTCCTCGGTCACGGCGATGGAGCTCAACCTCCCCTCCGGCAGCAACTCCCAGCCCAGCGTCGCGACCTCGCCCGGACAGCAGGCTGCGTCCTCCGGGCCAGCCTGCACCACGTCGAGGTAGAGACGCCTCCCCCTGGTCCTCACTCCGCGTACCTGGACGCGATCGCCGACCAGCTCCGTGGCGACGTTCACCGGTCGGCCATCGCGGCGATCGACCACGGCCAGGTAGAGAAGCTGACCGGTGCCTCCCAACGCCAGATTGAGGAGCGTGACCGCCTCCTCCTCGTTGTCCGCGTCCAGATCTCCGGTGATGCGGAAACCCCGTAAGAGCGAGACCTCCGGCCGCGAAGCGCTGTCCTCGGTGTCTGGCTCGCCGGTCCAGATACCGTCCGTCAGAGTCACCGACGCAGGATCCTCGAAGCCGTGGTAGGTGGCGTTCTCGAGCTCTTCCAGCGTCGGTGGCCCAACGCTCGGAGCGGTCTCTTCGGGGGAGCTCGTCTTACTCGGATCATCGCCGGTTGGCTGGCAGGCGCCGAGCCACCCGATCGAGATCAACCCCACCAGTCCCGCGACGCCGATTCGGTTCACGACAGCCCTCCTATTCGTGAAGGGACGAGGCTGGCATCGGCGCGTCGCCGGCACCACCTCGATCCGGACCTATCCGACGCCGTAGTCGAGCTGAACGAGTCCACTGGGGTATGGCTTCGCGTGGAGCAGTGACAGCGGACTCCGCTCTCCGGCGTCGGCGAAGAGCGGAACGCCGCCGCCGAGGATGATTGGAACGACGAAGATCATATAGCGTGTGATGAGCCCGGCGGTGCGGAAGGACGCCGCGAGCTCGCCGCCCCCCATCAGCCACGCGCACTTCAGGCTACGTTCCCGCAACGCCGCCACGATCGCCGCCGGGTCCTCCGACGTCAGCGTCACGGACGGGTGCGCGATGGGAAGATCTCGCTGGGTAAAGACCCAGCTCGGCTTGTCGGGAGCTTGCCACTCCCCCAGCCGCAGCGAGACCTCGTACGTGCGGCTGCCGAGAAGGAGCGCCTCCACGGAGGAGTAGAACTCCGCATATCCGTAGTCCTCACCACCTCCCTGATAGGGATCCAGCCAGTCGACGCCACCGTCCGCCGTCGCGATATAGCCGTCGAGGCTGCACGCCGCGTAGTAGATCACCTCCATCATGCGCGTCTCCCGGACCTTTATCCGTCCTTCGGGGGCGCCCGTTTCCGCTCCGAGAGCCAGATCCACGTCGCCGCCGTCGTGGCACCGATCAGATTCGACACAAGGTCCCAGCCGGTATTCCGGTAGCCGCCGACGTTGGTCTCCGGGATCAGGAGAGTTGCCGCGAACTCGACGACCTCGTTCACGGCCCCGAAGCCCAATCCCGCCGCGGCGCACAGGACCATGAGGCCGACGCTTGACTCCGCCTTTCCGCCGCGCCGCCGAATCGCCGACCGCAGCGCCTGCCAGCACACCCATGTCGTCATCCCGAACCCGTACGCGTGCACGACCTGGTCGTATTTCAGCCGACCGGGGATCAGCCAGAGGGTATAGAGCACCCGGCTCTCGGCGCTCACCGGCCACCCCTCGGGCACCACCAGCAGGCCGCCGGCCATGTGCAGCATCCCCCAGATGCTCAGACCCCACAGCGCCCCCGAGCTGAGGCCCACCGAGCGGTGCACGGTCAACACGACGCCGATCAGAACCAGCATGACGGCGATGTAGAACAGGAACTCCTGGTTACCTCGCACGATGGCGCCGATCAAGGCGACCGTCAGATATCCGACCGTGAAGGCGGCGACCGGCCAGTGCTTTCGAAAGCCTCCGGAGGCTGCCGGCGGCGAGGAACCGGACTCCGCTGTCCGCGGACTCGGAGCGTTCATGACCGAGAGAAAACCGCGCCGTGAGGCCGGACGGGTCCGGATGCGCCGTGCGGCCAGCTATCCCGGTTCATGCTGACACCCAGGAGCTCCTCCCCATCCCCGAACTCCTCGATGACGGAGAGCTTCCCCGATTCCGGGTCGATCCGGAGCATCACCACCCGCCCCGAGAGCGTGCCCCCTCCGGTGAGGACGATCCTGTTCCCGGAAGGCTCCAGGGAGATCCAGTGCGGCACAGCCCGATCACCGAACTCGAGCTCGTCGACTTGCACGGGATGGACGGGATCGGACAGGTCGAGCACGACCACGGACCGGGTGTGGTCGATCGTCTGGACCCAGAACCGTCCGAATTGGATGGGAAGGCTGCACTCCTCGTCGGAGGCGGCGTCCCGGGGGAACGTGTAGATGTGCTGCGCCCGGGGATCGTCGGAGGCGACCTCCGGCACGAGGTACAAGCCGCAGTTGAAGGTGTTGACGATCAGGGTCCGGCCGTCGGCGAGAAAGCGCGGCTCGGCCGGATGAAGATGCTCATCCCCTCGGGGGCCCAGAGGCAGAAGCACGGTGTGAAGCAGCTCGAGACCGGAGAGGCTCCACACCTGAACGGACCGTCCCACGTGCTCCGGACGCATGTCTGAGGTGGTGCTCGCGACGCGGTCCAGTTCGGGAGAGATCGCCAGGCTGTAGGGCCGTAACTCCGGGTCAGTCGGGTCGGCCGCGTCCGAGGCGCGGATGAGGCCGCCGAGGGAATCCAGCTCGACGAGGCCGCCGGGCTGCCGGTTGCCCTCGCCGCGATTCTGGAAGGTCGCGATGACCGTGCCGCTCGGCGTTCTCTCGAAGCTGTGAGGATACGTGTAGGGCCCGCGGCTCTCGAACGCCGCCTCCACGAACGGAGCCAGCGGGTCGCTGACGTTGATCACCCACGAGCGGCCGGAGCGGAATCCGTTCACGAAGATTCGGCCGCCCTCGGGCATCACGTGTTCCGTGTGGTGAGCACCGCTGCTGAAGCCGACCGGCACGGTCGCCAACACCTGCCTGTAGCTGGCCGAGGTGGAGTCGACATCGATCGCGGCGAGGAAGTCGCTGTCCCCG
>JAUVMT010000073.1 GCA_030600085.1 Gemmatimonadales bacterium
CCGGGCGGGAGGCCACCACCGCATCGATGAGCTGGCTCATCTCGACCATGTCGAAGGTGCCGGGAGCCTGGTACTCGACCCGGAGTCCCAGCTCGGCTCCCGCATCTCGAGCCCCGGTCGCCACGACGGACCAGAAGGGATCGGCCGACTGCCCGTGGGTCACCAGGACGATGCGGGGGGTCTCCGCCCTTGCGGTCGGGTCCCCGCGGTCGGTCGCCCCGACATCCTCCCCATGCTCGCCGGGCGATCCACAGGCGGCCAGGGCGAGCAGCCAGAGCAACGCGGGCGGTCGCAGCGTCATGACAGGGGATGGTCCGCGGGCAGGCTGAAGCGCTCCAGCGTTGCGGCGGCCTCCGCCAGCCTCTCGCGCTCGTCCGGCGAGAGCCCGGCCACGCGCTCCGCGAGCTTCGCCACCCTGCGCTCGCGGCCCTCGAAAAGCAGCCGCTTGCCCTTTGATGTGGCCCGGATCCGTATGACCCGGCGGTCCCGGGTGTCCCGCTGCCGGCTGACCAATCCCTCCCACTCCAACTCCTTGACCAGGCGAGAGATGGTGGGCGGACGCACCTGCTCGGCCTCGGCGAGCTCGGAGATCGAGATCGGGCCTCCGAAGACGATGACGGAGAGGGCGGAAAGGCGCGAAGCGGTCAGACCGCTCTTCGAGTCCACCGTCCGCACGTGCCGGAGAAGGTGAATCGCGGCCGAGTGGAGACGGTCGGCGACCTGGCGGTCCGTTGCGCTCAAGGACGTCCCACGCCGGCCGGGCCCCGGTCGGATCGACGGCGACTTGACGAAACGGTGTGCGAGGTCGTATTCATTTCGTTAGCTAAGCTAATGATTGTGGAGGCAAGATATCTTTCGGGCCGGACCAGGTCAACGTGCGCTTCGCAGAGCACCCGAGCCTCCGAGGGGCCCGAGAAGCAGGAGAAGGCGATGAGCGACGGATCTTCCTTCAAGCTGAGAGCGATCGGACAGGTGGCGATCAACGTCCACGACTTGGAGCGGGCGATCGAGTTCTACCGCGACGTGCTGGGTCTGGAGTATCTGTTCAGCGCGCCTCCACAGATGGCGTTCTTCGATTGCGGTGGGGTGCGCCTGCTGCTCGGCGTGCCCGAGGAGAAGGCGTCGGACCATCCCGCCTCGATCCTCTACTACCGGGTCGATGACATCGACGTCGCTCATCAGGGCCTTCTGGCCGGGGGAGCCTCCTTCGAGCGGGAGCCCTTCGCGGTGCACAGGACGGAGGAGTCCGAGCTGTGGCTCGCGTTCCTCCGCGACTCGGAAGGCAATCTTCTCGCTCTGATGAGCGAGGTCCCGGTCGCCTAAGTCGCCTCGATTCGACGGGGAACGGCGCTCGACCCGGGGTGCTCCAATGAGCATCTTGGTACCATGAACGCGAATCTCCCTTCAGGTCGTCCCCGTCCCTCGGGCCGCCGGTCCGACGAGCTCCGCCCCGTTACCCTCGAGCTCGGCGCGGCACCCTTCGCGGAAGGGTCCTGCATCATCTCCACCGGAGCCACGCGCGTCCTCTGCACCGCGACGGTGGAGGATGGCGTCCCTCCGTGGCGTGAGGGAAGAGGTGGTTGGGTCACCGGCGAGTACGCGATGATCCCCCGGGCGACGCCCGAGCGTACCCGGCGCGAGCGGACCGGGGCCCGGGGCCGAACCCAGGAGATTCAGCGGCTCATAGGCCGGTCCCTCAGGGCCGCCACCGACCTGGCAGGCCTGGGTGAGCGGACCGTGACGATCGACTGCGATGTGCTAAGCGCCGACGGCGGTACGCGCACTGCTTCGATCACCGGAGCCTGCCTCGCGCTCTGGGAGGCCTTGGATGGCCTCGTGCAGGCCGGCGACCTTGAGTCGAGCCCGCTAGAGCAGCTGGTCGCCGCAACCAGCGTCGGGATCGTCGGCGGAGATCCGTGCCTGGATCTGGATTACGCCGAAGACTCGACGGCCGACGTGGATCTCAATGTCGTCTCGCTCGAGGATGGGCGGATGGTGGAGGTGCAGGGCACCGCCGAGGGCGCGCCGTTTCGGCGCGAGGGGCTGGCCGAGATGTTGGACCTGGCGGAGGTCGGGATCAGCGAGCTGCTAAGATTGCAGCGAACGGCGATGAGGCGGGCAGGTTAGGGAGTGAATCGGTCGGCGCGCCTGGCCCCGCCCAAAGGAGGCGGCACACCGACCCGATCCAGGATTTCGAGCCGGGACTAGTTCTTCGCCCGGTTCATGTTCGTGGCGTAGATCTCGTCCTTGTGGCCGCTGAAGTACTTGAAGAACATCTCGGCCATCGCGTCCCATTCCTCCCGCTCGGGCGTGTCCTCTTCCGGCTGGTTCTCCTCGAACCACGCGTCGCATGCCGGACAGTCCGCCTCGATATCCGCCCACTCATCGTACTCGGCCATGATCACGACGTCCTTGGAGTTCGCGCCCCAGTTGTGCGTGGCGACCCGGTACCAGAGGATGTTCGGATTCACCTTGGCGCCGGGTGCCATCACCTGGTCGATCCACTCCATCGCCTTCTCGCGGTCCGCGGTAGCCGGCATATGGATGTGCGTGACCGTGATGTAGTTGAAGTCCGGTTCCTCCTCGTCGTCGTCCTGCGCGAGCACCGGACTTGGAGCGAGGGTCAAAGTGGCAGCCACCAGCAGGGCTGCCAGAACGGTGAAGCGTCGCATAGATAACTTCCTTTCCTTCCGTTGGGCGGGGCGGTAGCTGATCGATTGCGGCGAGAATTTGGCGCTTTAGCCGCCGAAGAACAACAGGCTCGCGCGCCAGTCCGCCCTCGAAGGGGCCCATCGACGTTTCGAGTGCCCTCGGAACCGGTTAACGTCATTCGTGTCCGAGGGTCGATCACGTGCTCCCGATCACTGACCGGATGCACAGGCTCAACCGGCCCCAACCCCTCGCGGACTCGGAGGTCCGATGCGACGAACGTTGACGGCTGCGCGCGGCCTGATACTCGCCACGGGACTGCTGATCGGTCTTGCCACGGCAGCGATGGGCCAGGTCCGAGGCGGCATCAAGGGCGGGTATAACTCGTCCAACGTCAGCCTGAACGTGGACGATGACAAGGTCGACACGAAGTCGAAGGGCGGGTTTCACGTCGGTGGCACGTTGTACGTCGGCTCTCCGACCTGGGGCATCGAGGTCCAGGGGCTCTACACGAAAAAGGGCTTCAAGCGGAATCCCGAGAGCGAGGTTCCCTTCGACGAGGAGTGGAGCTTCTCCTACTGGGAGTTTCCTCTTCTCCTCATGGCGCAGACCCCGATGGCGGTCACGTCGCCCCGGGTCTTCTTCGGCCCCACGTTCAGCTTCCAGACATCCTGCAAGAGAAAGGTCTTCGATGAGCTCGACGAGGTGGAGTTGGACTGTCTCCCGGGCCAGGTGAAGAGCACCGACATCGGGTTTCTGGTCGGCATCGGCGTCAAGGCCACAAGCCTGACGATCGACATTTCGTACGAGTGGGGCTTCAAGGATATTGCGGAAAGCGAGATCATCAGCATGAAGAATCGAAACTTGATGTTCTCGGTGGGGTTGACCTTTCCGAACTGAGACGCAGGGCGAGATCGAGAGCGAGGATGAGCCGAGCACGGTTGGAGCTCGAATAATCAGGGAAACGAAGATGAAGAATATTCCGAGGCCGGGCATGGATCGGTCCAGGTGGATGGCGGCTGCGGCTGCCCTGATGATCGCGGCCTGCGGCACGAGCCAGGATGGCGGCGGCTCGGCTGCGGCCTCCGCCGGTCCGGGCTCCGGAGAGGGAGATGCGGCGGCCGAGGTGCTGGCATCCATAGACGGAAGGGAAATCACCCTGGCCGACCTGGATGAGCAGGTACGCGATCAAATCTCCAGGATGGAATACCAGTACCGCTCGCAGCGGTCGCAGGTGCTGGAGGCCGCCGTCGAAGAGGTGATCCAGGACCGTCTGCTGGCAGAGGCCGCGGCGGCGCGAGGCGTGAGCCTCGAGGAGATCGTGGCTACCGAGACGGAGGGGAGGGTCGAGGTCTCGGAGGCGGAGATCGAGGACTGGTACCTTCGGAACAGCTCGCGGCTTCAGGGCCAGCCGCTGGAAGCGGTGGCCCCGCAGATCCGGCAATACCTGGAGGATGTCGAGCGCCAGCAGCTGGTGACGGCTCTCGTGTCGCAGCTGGGGTCGGAGCACGAGATCGAGTACTTCGTGGAGCCGGCACGGGCCGAGTTCGATTTGGAGGGAGCTCCGTCCTTCGGGCCTGACGACGCTCCCGTCACGCTTATCGAGTTCTCCGACTTCGAATGTCCCTTCTGCAGCCGGTTCTTCCCGACGCTCAACAGGATCAAGGAGCAGTACCGGGACCGCGTGCGCGTCGTGTACCTTCAGTTCCCGCTCACGAACATCCACCCCAACGCCTTCAAGGCGGCCGAGGCCTCCCTCTGCGCACACGAGCAGGGAAGCTTCTGGGAGATGCATGACCTGCTGTTTCAGGAGCAGGGGTCGCTGGCCGTGTCGGACCTCAAGGAGAAGGCGGGGCGGTTGGGACTCGATGCGGAGGAGTTCGGCTCCTGTCTCGATTCCGGCCGGCAGGTGGACCGAATCCGGCGAGACTTGAGCCAGGGACAGGCCGCCGGGATCAACGGGACGCCGGCGCTCTTTGTGAACGGCATCAACGTGCCCGGCGGAGCCGTGCCTTTCGAAGTGGTGGCGGCCGCGATCGACCGCGAGCTACGGCGAAGCGAGTCCGACTAAGAGGGGCCGACAACGCGTTTTCGGCTCGCGTTATTTCTCAGCCCGTTCCACGACGATGGAGCATTTGGTCACCAGAGCCGCGATCGCGCCGATCGCTGCCCATACGGGGATGAGGACGGCTCCGACCACGCCCAACGTCAACGGCACCTCGATGAGCGTCTTCCCCTCGTCGTCCTTGATGATGATGCGCCGGACGTTTCCCTCGTGAATGATCTCCTTGACCTTGGCGACAAGATCATCGCCTCTGACTCGATGTTCCTCCGTGCCGATCCGCTTCTGCTCCAACTGTCGCCTCCTCGCTTCTTGCTCCGCGTGACGAGATCCGGCATCAATTCGTTATGAAGTGGTCGTACTCAGGCGTTCCGCGGGTTAGCTGGGCGTCGAGCTCGACTCCCAGCGCGTCCGCCACGCTCGTCGCGAGCTGAAAAAACCCGGCGAGCATCACGACCGCCAGCACTTCCTCGTCCGCCAAACCCTCCTCGCGTAGGCCCGCGACGTCGGATTCGGAGAGCTCACTCGGCTTCAGGGTCATCTTCTCACAATAGGCCAGGATCGTTCTCCGCCGGGGGCTGAGATCGGCGCCTCTCCAGTCTCGCCTCAGGGCTTCCACGAGGTCGTCATCGCCGGTGAGCTTACGCAGAAACTCCGCGTGAGCCTCCGTTCAGTAGTGGCAATCCCGTGCCGCGCTCACGACCGTCGCGATCATCTCGCGCTCGACCCGGGAAAGCGGCCCGCCGCCGTACACCGCGTTGCTGAGCTTCACATAGCCGCGGAGGGCGGCCGGATTCAGGCTCATCGACCGCCGGATGTTCGGGACGAAGCCGAACTTGCGGAGGCAAGCCTCGTAGAGGGGCTCCAGGGGGCCTCGCGCGTCTTCGGGGGGCACCGTGTCGATCCAGGTCATAAGGGCTCCCAATCGGTCCGAGCTGTCGAGTTCCGTCTCTCTGAAGATCCGGCGACGCTTCTGCCGGCCGACGACACAGTATAGCTTCCCGGGTCCGTTGGACGCGCAGGCCGCCTTTCACCTTCGGCAGGTTGGATCCGAGCCCAAGTGAGCCCACGAGGAGGAGACAAGTGAGGCGACGCACGAGGACGTTAGCTCTGGTATTGCTGAGCGCCGCGCTCGCCGGGGTGCTTCCCGGCTCGGGCTTCACGAGCCGAGCCTGGGCCCAATCCGCTGATCGGTTCGAGCTGACGGATGTCTTCGAGCTCGAGTGGGCGTCCGATCCGCAGATCTCGCCGGACGGAGAGCGGGTCGTGTACGTCCGCAACTCGTTTGACGTGATGGCCGACCGGCGCGTCTCCGACCTCTGGATCGTCGGCGTGGATGGGTCGGATCACCGGGCGCTGAGCTCGCTTCCCGGCGCCGAGGCATCCCCTCGCTGGTCTCCGGATGGAGGCCGCATCCTCTACCTCTCCGACGGGGAGGGTGAAGACGGGGTGAACCGGCTCTGGCTGCGCTGGGTGGGCACCGACGATCGAGCTCTTCTTGCGACCTTGACCCACTCTCCCGGCGGCCTCGTGTGGTCGCCGGACGGCCGGTGGATCGCCTTCACGATGTTCGTTCCCTCGCCTGTGGAGCCCTTCGTGGAGCTCCCGGAGAAGCCTGAGGGTGCCGATTGGGGCGAGCCGTTCATGGCGATCGACGAATTGGAGTACCGCTCCGACGGCGACGGCTATCTGGAAGAGGGCTACGCGCAGCTGTTCGTGCTTCCGGCCGATGGAGGCACGCCCCGCCAGCTGACGATGGGACCGTACAATCACGACGGCGCGATCCAGTGGACGCCGGACGGCGGGTCGCTGATCATCTCCGCCCAGCGGCAGGAGGACTGGAAGTACTCGCCCAGGAATACAGACATCTACGAGGTCTCGGTCGCGGACGGTGCGGTACGTCCTCTCTCCGAGCGGATCGGGCCCGACTCCGAGCCCGTCGTCTCACCGGACGGAACGGCGATCGCGTACGTGGGCTTCGATGACCGGTACCAGGGCTATCAGGTCACCGAGCTGTACGTGATGGACCGCGACGGCGGGGACGTCCGCAGCCTAACGGCGGGCTTCGACCGGGACGTCGAGAACCCGGCGTGGAGTGCGGACGGCTCGGGCCTCTTCTTCCAGTACGACGACGAAGGGAACACGAAGCTCGCGTTCTTGGCGCTGGATGGGAGCGTCCGAACGCTGGCGGCGGATCTGGGCGGCCTCTCCCTCGGTCGGCCGTACTCGGGAGGCACGTTCTCGGTCGCAGCGGACGGCCGCTTCGCCTTCACGCTCTCCCGGCCGGATCACCCGGCGGATGTGGCCGTGGGCGGCCCCGGCTTCGAGTCCCCGCGGCGTCTCACCGCACTCAACGACGACCTCCTCTCGCACAAGCGGCTGGCAGAGGTCGAGGAGATCTGGACCGAGTCCTCCTACGACGGACGGCGGATCCAGGCCTGGATCGCCAAGCCGCCGGGCTTCGATCCCTCGCGCAAGTATCCGCTGATTCTCGAGATCCACGGCGGACCCTTCGCCAACTACGGTGACCGGTTCTCGGCCGAGGTGCAGTTGTACGCGGCCGCCGGCTACGTCGTGCTGTACGTGAACCCGCGCGGCTCGACGAGTTACGGCGGCGAGTTCGGCAACCTCATCCACCACGCCTATCCGAGTCAGGACTACGATGATCTGATGTCGAGCGTGGATGCCGCGATCGAGCGTGGCTACGTGGACGAGGGCAACCTGTTCGTCACCGGCGGGAGCGGCGGTGGGGTGCTGACCGCCTGGATCGTGGGCAAGACGGACCGGTTCCGGGCTGCGGCGTCGGCGAAGCCGGTGATCAACTGGTACAGCTTCGTTCTCACCGCCGACCGGACGTCGTTCTTCTCCCGCTGGTGGTTTCCGGGGTTCCCGTGGGATCACGCCGAGCACTACATGTCACGCTCGCCGCTATCGCTGGTCGGCAACGTGACCACGCCGACCATGCTGCTGACGGGAGAGGAGGATTACCGCACGCCGATCTCGGAGAGCGAGCAGTTCTACACAGCGCTCAAGCTGCGCAAGGTGCCCACGATGCTCGTCCGGATCCCGGACGCATCGCACGGGATCGCGTCCAAGCCGAGCAACCTGATGGGCAAGATCGCCTACATCCTCGGCTGGTTCGAGCGCTACCGAACGGATGCGCGGCGAACGGCAGCCGCCACCTCGACGCCCTGAACGCGATGCTGTCACTGGAGGCGGGTGCGCTGCGCGAGCGGATCGCGGAGCTGGAAGAGGTAGCGCGGAGGCTGGAGCCGGGGCCAGAGGACCGGGAGGCTCTCCGCGCACCCGTCGTCCGCCACTCGGAGGAGTTCTACGCCGGGTTGGAGGAAGCGCTTGCCTACCGAGTCACGGAGGACAAAGGGGTGGGCATCCTGGCGGTGCCGATTCCGGAGAACGGAATCGGGATCGATGAGGCGCTCGAGATCATCGGGGAGCACGTCGACCGTCCGGGCCTCAACCCCGCATCGGGCGGCCACATGGCCTACGTGCCCGGCGGCGGGGTCTTCGCCTCCTCCCTCGGGGACTACCTGGCGGACGTCGGAAACCACTACTCCGGCGTCTTTTACGCGACCCCAGGCGCGGCGCGCCTGGAGAACCTGCTCGTGCGCTGGATGGCCGACCTCGTGGGCTATCCGGAGTCGGCGCTCGGCACGCTCTCGTCGGGCGGATCGATCGCCAACCTCACCGCGGTCGTCGCGGCCCGCGATGCCAAGCGGGTCCGTCCTCGCGACGTAGAGCGCTCGCCGGTCTACATGACCCGCCAGGTCCACCACTGCGTGACCAAGGCGATGCGCTTGGCCGGCTTGGGCGAGGCTCCGATCCGAGGGGTTCCCCTCGACGACCGGTACCGCATGCGGGCGGATGAGTTGGCACGCCTGATCGAAGCCGACCGCGAGGCGGGCCTGCGGCCGTGGATGGTCGTGGCGTCCTCGGGCACGACGGACACCGGAGCGATCGACCCGGTCGATGAGATCGCGGACGTCGCCGAAGCGGAAGGGCTCTGGCTTCACGTCGACGCGGCCTACGGCGGATTCTTCCTTCTCACCGAGCTCGGGCGGGAGCTGATCCGCGGCCTCGAGCGCTCTGATTCCGTCGTGATGGACCCGCACAAAGGCCTCTTCCTTCCCTACGGAACGGGGGCTCTGATCGTGAAGGACGGGGCGCTACTCGCCCGCTCGCAGCACTACGAGGCCAACTACCTGCAGGACGCACTCAGCTCCACCGAGGAGATCTCACCGGCCGACCTGTCGCCCGAGCTGACCCGCCACTTCCGCGGGCTGCGGATGTGGATGCCGCTCGTGCTTCACGGCCTCGCCCCATTCCGGGCGGCCCTCGAAGAGAAGATCCAGCTCTGCCGCTACTTTTACGAGGAGCTGGGGAGGATTCCGGGGATGGAGCGCGGTCCCTACCCGGAGCTGTCGGTGGCGCTCTACCGCTACGTTCCCGACGAGGGTGATCCCAACGAGTTCAACGCCCGCCTGATCCGGGAGGTACAGCGGGACGGCCGCATCTTCCTCTCCTCGACGACGATCGACGACGTGTTCTGGCTCCGGCTCGCTGTCCTCTGCTTCCGGACGCATCGCCGTCACGTGGATCTGGCACTCGAGATCCTGAAGGAAAAAATCGCCAAGCTGGAGGGTTGAAGCAGGCGCGGTTGGTGCGTCCCGTCTACTCGTTTCGTCGCGTGACGACGAGCTGGTCCCCCTCGATCCG
>JAUVMT010000237.1 GCA_030600085.1 Gemmatimonadales bacterium
AGCCTCGGCCACGACGTCTGCCACAGCCTCCTCGACAACCGCCTCTTCGACCTCGTCGGTGATGACGTCCTCGACCGTCTCGGCGGCTTCAGCCGCCGGTGCTGCGGCAGCCGCAGCGGGGGCCGCTGCCGAGGGCGACGGTGTCTTCACCTTCGGCTTCTTCGGCGGCGCGGAGACGCGCTGCGTCGTCTTGTCCTCACCGGCCGGGGGGCCGAGGTAGATCACCGCCTCCTCGATCGTCTCAGCCGTCACGCCGGCGTGGAACTTCTCCCACACGCCGGTCCGGCGGAACAGAGAGCGCACGGTGTGGCTGGGCGTCGCTCCCTCGTGAAGCCAGTAAAGCGCCCGGGCCGCGTCCACCCGTACCACCGCCGGCTCCGTGCGCGGATTGTAGATCCCGAGCTTCTCCACGGGAGGTCCGTCTCTGGGGCCGGATTCGTCGGCGACCACGATTCGGTAGTAGGGCTGCTTCTTGCGGCCCATTCTCTTCAGTCTGATCGTTGCTGGCATCTCGTTGCTGCCTGTCTTTGTTGTCCTGTCAGTCGTCTTGTCTCAGTTGGAAAGGCCGCCGAAGCCGGCGCCGCCATCTCCACCGGGAAACCCGCCTCCCGGCAGGCCACCGCCGGGAAGCCCGCCGCCGGGCAGGCCGCCCGGAAAGCCACCGGGGAAACCCTTCCCGGCCAGCATCGGTCCCAGCTTCCCCATTTCCTTCATCATCTTCTGCATTTCCTTGAACTGCTTGAGCAGCCGGTTCACCTCGTGCACCGGCCGCCCGGAGCCGCGCGCGATGCGCGCCCGCCGCGAGCCGTTCAGAACCTTGGGCCGCCGGCGCTCTTCGGGCGTCATCGAGAGAATGATCGCCTCGATGTGACGGATCCGCTTCGGATCCACCTGCACGCCGTCGAGCATCTTCGGCTTGACGCCGGGAATCATCTTCAGCAGCCCCTCGAGCGGACCCATCTTCTGAAGCTGCTTGAGCGACTGGAGGAAGTCCTCCAAGTCGAACTCGCCGCGGCTGAGCACCTTCTTCTCGAAGCGCTGCGTCGCCTCCACGTCGATCGTCTGCTGCGCCCGCTCCACGAGGCCGACGATGTCCCCCATCTGGAGGATGCGTCCGGCCATCCGGTCCGGATCGAAGACCGTGAGGTCCTCCATCTTTTCGCCAACGCCGACGAACTTGATCGGCACGCCCAGCACTCCGTAGATGGAGAGCGCGGCACCTCCGCGCGCATCTCCCTCCATCTTGGTGAGCACGACCCCCGTGAGCCCGACGGCGTCGTGAAAGCCCTCGGCGATCCGCACCGCCTCCTGTCCCGTCATCCCGTCTGCGACCAGCAGCACCTCATGGGGCTTCGCCTCCGCCCTGACGGCGCGGAGCTCGTCCATGAGCGCCTCGTCTGCCTGAAGGCGCCCCGCCGTGTCGAGCACGACGTGCGTGAGCCCTTCGACTCGCGCCCTCTCCACCGCGGAGCGCGCGACCCGAGCCACGTCCGTCTCCTCGGCCTCCCGGGCCACCGGGACGTCGAGCGAGGCGCCCAGCGTCTGCAGCTGCTCACCCGCCGCCGGCCGGTAGGGGTCGCACGCCACCAGGAGCGGCCGCCGTCCCTCCCGCTGGATTCGGCGCGCCAGCTTGCCCGCGGTCGTCGTTTTTCCCGACCCCTGCAGGCCGATCAGCATGATCACGGTCGGCGGCACGGTCGCGGAGATCAGCTTCGGGCTGCCCTCGCCGAGCAGGGCGATCAACTCGTCGTGCACGATCTTGACGATCTGGTCGCCCGGGCTCACCGACGAGAGGACGTCCTGTCCGAGAGCTCGCTCCTCGACTCGGCCGAGAAAGTCGCGGGCGACCTCGTAGTTGACGTCCGCCTCCAAGAGCGCTCGTCGCACCTCCCGAAGGCCCTTCTTCAGCATCTCCGGCGTGATGACGCCGCGCTGCCGGAAGGTCCCCAGGACGCTGTCCAGTCGATCGCTGAGCCGTTCGAACACCTGTCCGCTGTCTGTGGATCGGGTGACTGCCGGTAGGACGCCCTCCGGCCGGTGTACCTCCGGCCGGAACCGGTGGCAGATTAGCCTTTAAGTGTAGGCGGTGAGAGGGAATTCGGCAACGTCCCCCGCGACTCCGATCGCAGGATCAGCGCTCGATCTCGAATCGAACGACATCAGGCACGCCGCCACCCTCCCGGACGGCAGCCCAGACCGTGTTTCCACGGATAGAGGGCAGGGGTTGGGTGCGGAAGCCGGGCGGCGCGCTGACCTGGCCCAGGTAGCGGCCGTCGGGCTCGAAGACATCGAACACGATCGGCTCCCACCAGTCCCGGACCGTCGGAAGCCGATCCTCGGCCTCAGAGCCCCCCGCGGCGTCTGAGCCCGCGGTATCGGAGGCCTCGGCGCTCGCCGCGAACTCACCGGTCAGCTCGGCCGCCTGATGAAGCTGAACCCAGATCCGGCCGTCCGCGTCGGCGAACAGGCCCTTGAACGGCGGCTTCTCTTCGGGGATGATCGGCCCGCGCCAGGTCCACCGATAGTCGATTTGCCTCGCCCGCCTATCGACGTCGCGGTAGAGCGTGGAGCGCTCCTCCCGAGACGCCGGAACGAGCGCGTACTCTCGCTCCATCCTCACGACGCTGCCGTCCGGCTTGCGGACCTGGACTGCGTAGCGGTCCGAAACCGCCGTGACGGCGTCCCCCGATGGGGAGGGCGCCCAATAGGCCCTCGGTGTGAGCGGGATGCGGAACGTCACCGTGTCAGCGCCCGGCGACTCCACCATCAGGCTCGGCGGGACGTAGTCGACCTCGGGATCCGGGATCGTGTCCTCGATAGAGCCGTCGCGTCCGTATCGCACGAGGCCCTCCCTCCACTCCTCCCTAGGCTCCTCCGGGTTGAACACGATTCGCGTGTAGAGTCGATCCTCGGCGTCCGAGATGAGCGGAATGGGACCGTAAACACCGGATGGATGCGGCCATCGCTCCAGATAGGCGCCCCGCGGCGAGTAGACGACAAGCTGGGAGCGCCTCGGATCACGGATCACCACTCGTCCATCGGAGAGCACCGCCACGCCGTTCGGCCGCGTGTAATGACCGGGCTCGCCGAGCGGCACGACAAAGGCCCGCACGTATCGACCGTTGCGATCGTGCAGCCGTACCGTAGCCCCCTCGCCGTCTACCACATACACGTCACCGTTCGGTCCGCTGGCGAGCGCGGTCACCGAGCGTAGCCCGTCGACCGTATCCGCCGGGTCCGCCGCGATTCTCGCTCTCTCGACGAGCGTCGCCGGACCGCCCCAGGCGCTGCCGGCCACGGTACGCATGACCGTCGTGTCGCCGCGCTCGTAACTGACGGCTTCCCAGTCGCTTCCGGAGCAGCCGGCAAAGAGGACGGCAGCTCCGGGGAGCACCGCCAGCCCTGTCAGCTTCGTTTTCGTCATCTCCATCGCTTCGTCACCTCATCTTCGCCCGGTTCGTCCTCGCCAGACTCGTGCGCGTTCCTCTCAGGCGGTCGCGGGTACTCGGGCGTCCAGGAAGATGGTCTGGTCTCGCGCCGAACCGACC
>JAUVMT010000172.1 GCA_030600085.1 Gemmatimonadales bacterium
CGTCATGATGTCGTCGAACAACTCCTGCGGCGTATGCTCGGCGGCGTGCTCCTTGAGGTTCACGGACGAGACATTCGGACGCGACGTCCTCGGCGCTCGGCTGATGTAGGCTCCCGCGTTGGCGAGCAGGTCCCAGCCGTGGCACTGCTTACAGCGGTAGAAGTTCGAGAACTGGCTGAAGTGTGCGACGTTTGGGTCATTCTGATCCCAGCCCGCTTGGGTGTGCCAGAACCTGTCGAACATCTGTCCGCCGTTCATGCCGTCGGCAGCCGTGAAGCCTGGGGGATCGCCGGGACCAGGGCCAGGACCGGTTGGGTCGTCGCTGGAGCATCCGGTAAGTGCTAGAAGGAGAAAGAAACCTGCGAGTGAGAAGACTGACGAACACGGTTGGCGCATTAACAGCATGCTCACCTCCAAGACGAGAGTGACCAGGCCGTCCCAAGGCCGTACGCCCTCAACCCAAGAGTCTACGTTGCAGCATGCAACAGGCCAGCGACGACGGGAAGTCGCAATCGCGGATAACTCGTTTTTGTAAACGGTCTTATTGGATTGCTAGCCGCATCAGAAACAGCCCTACGCATTTAAGGTGAGACACTGAGAGTCACACGTGGGACGCCACGTGTCACAGCTGGAAACAGCATCGACCCGTCCAATAACGTCGCTCGGGCGGTGCGGTCATCGCGCTTCACGTGCAGCTTAGGTTACTGGCGGTCGTAGTGGGCGTAGAGTCCTTCTCCGGGCTCCACTGCGTTGACGTTCCCGCCGAGCGCCTGCTGAGAGAAGTCCTGTCGGCTGCGCTCTACGTGGGCAATCTTGATCGGATGGACTTCTCAACGGTCACGAAGTCGGTGCTCTTGTTCGTTCTTGCCGGTCTGTGCGAAATCGGTGGGGGCTGGCTTGTCTGGCAGTGGTTCAGGTCGGGACGGTCCGTAGCCCTGGGTGCCCTGGGCGGCCTTGTGCTCTTTCTCTATGGCATTGTTCCAACGTTTCAGCCTGCCCATTTCGGCCGCGTCTATGCCGCTTACGGCGGCGTATTTGTGTTGCTTTCGCTGCTCTGGGGATGGCGAATCGACGGTACGGCGCCCGACCGATGGGATGTCATCGGCGCGTCGCTCTGTCTGTCAGGTGTCGCCGTGATAATGTACGCACCGAGAGGCCTCTAGCGCCGTCACCACCTGCTCTGCACACACCAGGCAGACGCTTCTACGTGTAGAGACGACAAGGTCGGCATCGAGCCGTCTCCATGGTCGCCCTCCAGGTTGAACACGAACCACACGTCGTGCCTTGCTCGAGCGCAATTTGTTTGATTTGTATGAAACCCTAGGGCTTCAAACGAAAGGAAACAAAATCCTAGTGGCCCTGGCACTCAGCGGTCTTCGCCCAGGAAGTTCGCCCACTAGATGACGAAAGCCCGCGAAGATCGCGGGCTTTGCCCTCCTGCCGCGTGTTCCTACTTGGAACTTGTGGAGGTAGGTGGGGCAGCTGAGTCCCTATCGCCCTGGTCTACAGAATACCCATTATGTAACCTAAGCCCCTTGGCGGGGCGGAGATGCAGGCCAGTGGGGAATGAGTGTGATCGCGCGCCCGCGCGACCATGAACTCACGCACCGCAGCGCGGCGACGCCGGAGCCCTCTTTCGGTGTCGCCAGAGGGAGGGCGCCAAAGCCGAGCCGTACCAGGTGAGGAGATCCGCCCCACCCCCTCACCCCCCGCCCCCCTCCAACCGATCCAGCAGTGCCTCCAGCCTCTCGATCGTCGCCCGGAGCTCCTCGCGGACCTGGTCCACGAGCTCCGGGGCCGCCGCAGCCGGTTCCGCCGCCGCCTCCTCCGGCCCCGGCACGGCGGCCTCGGCGACCGGCGCGACGGCGGGCAGCTCCCCGGTCAGCGCGGCGACGGAGGCGTCCAGCGTCGGCCGCATCACCACCTGACGGGCGTCGGCCAGGATGATACGGCGGAGCTCCGGGAACTCCAGCGTCTCCGGCTTCAGGAAGACCGGCTCGGCGTAGAGCACCGCGTCGCCCATCGGGATGACCAGGAGGATCCCCCGCATCACCTCCGAGCCCACCTGGCCCCAGAGCGTGAACTGCTCTGAGATCACCGCATCGTTGTCGATCCGCGCCTCGATCTGGTTGGGGCCGTCCACGTGCCGCCCCGTCGGGAACCGGAACAGGATCCGCTCGCCGTAGTGCTCGCCGTCGTTCCGGGCCGCCATCCACCCCACCAGGTTGTGCCGCTTGTCGGGCGTGAACGGCTGGATCAGCAGGAACTCCTCCGCCTCCTCGCCCGGCAGCCGGGCCACGATGTAGTACGGCTCGAGGGGATTGGATTGGCCGAAGGAGGTCTGGACCGGCACATCCCACTGGTCCTCCTTGTTGTAGAAGACGACCGGGTCCCGCATGTGGTACTGGAGCAGCATCTGCGTCTGCACGGTGAACAGGTCCAGGGGCACCCTGACGTGCGCGCGCAGGTGCTCCGGCACCTCCTCCCGCGACTTGAAGAGCCCCGGGAAGATGGCCTGGTAGGTCAGGGCCAGCGGGTCGTCGGGGTCGAAGATGTAGAAGTCCACGCTCCCGTCGTAGGCGTCCACCACCGCCTTCACGCTGTTCCGGATGTAGTTGAACCGGCCGTCCCACCGCGTCGCGTAGGGGTAGCGGTGCGTGACCGTGTAGGCGTCCTGGATCCAGGACACCCGGCCGTCGGCGACCACGGCGTACGCCTCGCGGTCCAGCATCAAGAACGGGGCGATCGCGCCCACGCGCTCGGTCACCGTCCGGCGGTACTGGATGCGGCTCTCGGGTCCCACCTCGCCGGTGATCAGAATGTTCAGGTCGCCGAACTGCCAGGCGTAGAGGAGCCGGCGGAGGAACGAGCTCACCCGCACCCCGCCACTCCCCGTGTAGCGCGTGTACTCGGGCCCCTCGGGACCCGGGTAGTTGAACTCCTGCATCCCGGTGCGTGCGATCACGAAGTCCAGGCTCCGGAGGCCGTAGTAGATCTCGGGACGTTCGAGCGGGATCTGGCCGACCGGGGGGACGTCGCGGATCAGGAAGGCGGGCCGCCCGCCGGCCTGGACCTCGGTCACGGGGCTCATGGCCACCCCGTAGCCGTGGGTGAACTGGAGGCGCCGGTTCACCCAGCGCTGCGCCTCGGCCGGGAGCTTCTCGGCCGACAGCTCGCGCGTGGCGAGCATCACCTGCCGCAGCTCGCCGTCCACCGTGTAGCGGTCGGTGTGCACGGCCAGGAAGTCGTAGTACAGGCGGAAGAACTGGATCTGGTTGTAGCTCTGGAGCAGCGGGCCCTCGTCCCATAGCCGAATGTTCCGGATCGTCCCGCGGTTGCCGGCGACCGTCTCCCCCTCGATCGCGCCGCGGGCCGGATGGTCGCGCGACGCCAGGCCTTCCAGCCCGAATGCCCGGCGCGTGAACGCGATGTTGCTGGCCAGGTAGTCGCGCTCGAGCGCCAGCTCGCTCGGCTCCACCCGCAGCCGCTGCACCGCCGCGGGCGCGGCGACTCCCACCAGGATCCAGAGGGCGAACCAGCCGGCGGCGGGCCAGACGATCCACCGACGTCCGCGGGAGAAGACGCCGCCCACGAACACGAACCCCGCGGTCGCCAGGGCGACGACGGCCAGCAGCGTGCGGCCCGGCAGGTGCACGTGGTCGTCCGTGTAGCCCACGCCGAACACCGTCCCGGTGGGCGAAAACAGGAGCTCGTAGCGCCCCAGCCAGTGTCCGGCCGCGATCAGCAGGAAGATCGCCGCGCCCAGCACGGCCAGCCGCTTCCGCGCTCCGCCTCCGAGGAGCGCCGGATCGCCCCGAAGGTGGCCCGTCACGTAGCGGAAGCCGACGAGGATCAGCCCGAGGCCCACAACCGCAGTCAGGAGCCAGCCGTGCGCCAGGCGCAGGGCCGGAAGCGTGAAGATGTAGAAAGCGAAGTCCCGGCCGAAGATCGGGTCCGACTCTCCGAACGGGACGGCGTTCAGGGCGAGTAGGACCGTCTCCCACTCCGAGCCCGCGGACAGGCCCAGAACCACGGCGGCCAGCAGGAGGGCCACGGCCGCGCCCCGGACCAGGTACTTGTGGACGAAGTGGTAGTCCAGCGCCTCCATCGGCGCGTTCGGGAGCGGCGGCCGGTCGGTGGACCGGGCGGCGGCACGCAGGCCGACGAGCCCGAGGCCCAGGAAGAGGGCGCCCGCGAGCGCGAAGAGGACGATCCGGGTCGTCACGATCTCGACCAGCACCGCCTCGTAGCCGAGCTCGCGGAACCAGAGCCACTCGGTGTAGAAACCCCGCGACCAGCTCAGCCCCGCCCAGACCAGGATTAGCGCCAGGACCCAGAAACCCCAGCGCATCAGCTGGCGGATCCGGTCGACGTCGACGGAGCTGAGGTCGATTTTCTCCGCCTCGCCCCGGCGGCGCTGGAAGTCCGACTGGTCCTTCATCGTGGCATCAACCTAGCGGGCCGGCAGGGGGCGAGCGAACGGGGGGAGGGCGCAGTCGGTTCACCGAGTTCGGTGCGGTCGGCTTTGTGGTTCTCGTAGCCCTCGTTCTCGCTCCAGACAAGGCTGAGCTTCTGAACGAAGACCTCCATCGCGATCGCATTATTCACCGGGATGGTTGGGAACGACGCATTCGCAACTTGCTCGACTGAGCCCCGGGTTGCACCGATAAAGCTCATCGGCATCAACGATCACACGTACGGACGGTGCATCGTCTGCCGGAAAGCGCGGCATCGCTGTCCGAACCTGGAGAGCGAACATGGAGAGGTGATCGGCCTCCGCCGATCCATGCGGTGCTTTAACTAGCTGCTATGATTTTACTTACAACAGTGGAGCCGACCGGGTTCGAACCGGTGACCTCCTGCTTGCAAAACATATGGTCTAACCCCCGATTTCCGTACCTCATGCGTACTTCTGCGGCAAAGTCCGCATGAGGTACGGACTTTTCTCAGCATTTCCGCACCTGATACGGACCGAACCTGGAGAGGAAACATGGAGAGGTGACCACCTGCGAGCCGTTCCCTCTTGTAGCTAGCCCCTCCACGCTTGTAGGTGGAACGACCTCCCTGTCCGCCATTTGCGTGACCGCACTGGTCGGGGAGCGGATCGCCCGGCCATCGACCGGTCGCTGCTTTCTGCGCCGTAGCTGCTTGATGCGTTCGCTGACCTGGTTCCGGAAGCTCGGAAGATCGGGAACTCCGGGGAGCCATCATTTGTTGCCCTGTTGTTGGCTCCTCATCTAGATCAGTCACGAATCGTCTTCGACCGCGATGTTGATCGCGGCAACCAGATAGATCAGAACCTGCGCTTCAACCTTTAAAACGTGCTGCACATGTCGTCGGGGCGTGTCGATGGGCTAGAGAATCGACCGGTGCGGTTCTCTCCACCGAACGCCCTCAACCACCCGTTGGCAGTATCCCCGCCTAAAGGACGCAGACGTGTTCAGAAACAAAGCCCTGATGCTGGTACTCGCTGTCGCCGCGCTGTTCGCGGCCGCGGGCCC
>JAUVMT010000196.1 GCA_030600085.1 Gemmatimonadales bacterium
AGGGCGTGTCCAGCAGGACGGTTCGGGCGGCGCGGAACGGCGGCTTCCGACCATCCGCCACGAGAGCCAGAAGATCGACGTCCCGAGCACGCGCAGTCTCCACTACCCTCATGAGGCGCTCCGGGCTTCGGTCCGCCGCGACGACGGACCCGGCCTCTCTGCGGGCGGCCAGGGCGATGCACTTGCCGCCCGGCGCGGCGCAGACGTCGACGAACAGCCCGCCCTCGAGTGGACCGATGTACTCTACCACGGCCGATGCCGCAGGATCCTGGACGATAGCCGGGAGGCGCGCGAGCAGCTCCGTCGGATCGCCCTCGATCAGCTCCCAGCAACCCGGGAAACCGCCGATGGCCTCGAGCCGAGCGTCGGCGGCCGCTCGTCGCTCCGCCTCCCGCCTCCCGCCCTCGTCACCGAGGGTGCGCAGCGTCACGCGCGGAGGCCGGTTGTTCAGCTCGACGAGACGGACCACCGTCTCGACCGGCCACCGCTCCAGCCAGCGCCGCACCAGCCACTCGGGGTGAGAGCCATAGGTGGCGAGATGGGCGACGGGATCGGCCTCCAGGGTTGGAAAGAGGGCCGCCCGCTCTTCGTCGCCGAGGCGACCCGCGGAGCGCAGCACCGCGTTGACGAACCCGGCGGCGCGCGGGCCCGCCGTGGAGCGAAACCCCTCGATCGTCTCGTGCACGGCGGCGTGGTCGGGGACACGGGTCTCGCGCAGCTGGTAGAGGCCCAGCCGAAGCCAGAGGAGGACGGCCCGGTCCAGGCCTTGGAGAGGGCGGTCCACCAGGTGCCGGAGCTCGGCATCGAGGCGGGCGCGCAGGCGGATGGCGCCGTAGGCCAACTCCAACGCCAGACCTCGATCCAGGGGGGCCACGCCCGCCAACCTTCGGTTGGCCGCGCGGTCGGCGTACGCCCCCTGTTCGACATCCTCCAGGACGCGGAAGGCGGCGATGCGAGGTAGGGTCAGCTCAGCATGCCCCCCAGCGGGCTCGATGGAACCGCCCACTCGCGCCGGGGCATCCGCCCCGCCAGGTAGGCCAGCCGGCCCGCCTCCACCGCCATCCGCATGGCGTCGGCCATGATCTCCGGCCGCTCCGCCTCGGCCAGCGCGGTGTTCATGAGGATGGCGTCGGCGCCCTGCTCCATCGTGATGCAGGCGTCCGATGCCGTGCCGACGCCCGCATCCACGATGACGGGCACGGAGAGACGATCCTTGAGGATGCGCACGTTTACGGGGTTGAGGAGCCCGAGCCCGCTGCCGATCGGCGAGCCGAGCGGCATGACGGCCGAGGCGCCGGCTTCCTCCAGCTTGAGGGCGGTCACGAGGTCGTCGTTCGTGTACGGCAGCACGGTGAACCCTTCGTCGACCAGGATCCGCGTCGCCTTGAGCAGCTCATCGGTGTCGGGGAGGAGCGTCGCCTGGTCGCCGATCACCTCGAGCTTCACCCAATCCGTGAGACCCGAGGCTCGCCCCAGACGCGCATAGCGGATCGCTTCGTCGGCCGTGTAGCACCCGGCCGTGTTCGGAAGGACGAAGAACTCCTCCGGGTCCAGCCAGTGAAGGAGGCTCTCCTCCTTCGACGCGTCCAGGTCGACGCGCCGGACCGCCACGGTCACCATGTCGGCACCCGCCGCACGGATCGCTCGCACCATCTCCTCGCTGTCCCGGTACTTTCCGCTGCCCACGATAAGGCGAGAGCGAAACGTCCGGTCGGCGATAGTCAGGGGCTCGTCCCGTACTCCCGCGCCGACTTCTTCGAGGGTCGTCGTCATCGCTCACCCTCCGCCTACGAAGTTGACCAATTCCACGCGATCACCTGGCTCGAGCTTCACCTCCGAGAGCTCGCCTCGGCGGAGGATCTGACGGTTCAGCTCCACCACCACGAGACGACCGTCCAGCTCCAGCTCCGAAAGCAGCTCCGAGACGGCCTGGCCGATCCTGGCCATTCGGGGCTGCCCATTCACGAGTATCTCTATCTCATCTGAGCTCATGCTTCCTCCACGGCCTCCACGGCCATGCCTCTCCTCGACCATCTCTCTCCACGAGCATTCCTCTCATCCGGCATCGTTCCAAGCTCGGATCAGCCGGCCTGAAGCCTCCACCGGATCTTCGGCACCCCACACCGCCCGGACGACGGCGAGCCCGCTCGCCCCCGCTCTCCGAAGCGCACTTGCGCCGACGGCGTCGACGCCGCCGATGGCAACGACCGGGACGCCGATCGTGCGGCATCGCTCCACGATCGCCGTCCCCTGGGGTCGTACGCCAGGGTGGGTGCAGCTGGCGAATATCGTACCCAAGACGACGTAACTCGCTCCGTCCGCCACTGCCTCCCGAGCCTCCGCCTCGGCGTGCACGGAGGCGCCGAGCGCCGGCCCGCCGCCAGCCTCTTCCTGAACGCCAGCCTGCGTCGGTCCCGCACCGTGCACCTGCCGAATCACCTCCCGCGCTACCGCGACCGGGAGACCCGTTCGGCCCAGCTGCACGGCCTGGGCACCGGCCGCAAGCGCCACATCCAGCCTCTCGTTGACGACGCACCAACCTCCGGTCGCGGCCGCCGAGCCAGACAGCTCGGACGCAAAATCCAACAGGCGGGAGGCCGTGGCGTCTCTGAGCCGAAGGTGAAGGGCGAGATCCACGCCCCAAGCCTCGAGCAGCGTCCGGCCGACCTCCGCGAAGTCCGGCCGGCTGGCCTGCGCGTCTCCGGCCACGACGTGGAGGAGGGGCACGTTCAACGGAAGCGATCGCCGCTCGCGACTCCCCGTCCCCGGATCCAGGCGGCCGTCTGCATGCGAGCCCGGCCGGCCGGCTTGACCTCCCCGACCTGGATCGCGCCCGATCCGGTGGCGACGATCAGACCCTCGCGGGGATCCGCCCCCACGACCGTGCCGGGCGCCGCTGCCGGCCCTCTCACGACCTCCGAAGCCGGCAGGGAGGGACTGAACATCTGCACCACGGACCCCTCGAGCTCCACAGACCCCTCGAGCTCCGTCCACGCCGCCGGCCAGGGATCGCAGCCGCGCATCCAGCACCCGATCTCCGAGGCCGGAAGGCTCCAATCGATCCGAGCCAGCTCGCGACTCATCTTGGGAGCGTACGTGGCCCGATCATGGTCTTGCTCCTCCTCCGTCACATCTCCGCTCTCGAACCGATGGAGGGTCTCGATCAGGGCCTCGGCCCCGAGCGCCGATAGCCGGTCGGAGAGCTCTCCGGCGGTCGTATCGGAACCGATGGGCTCGGCGGCTTGATGAAGGATCGGGCCGGCGTCCATCTCGCGAACGATCCGCATGATCGTGACGCCGGTGAGCTCGTGGCCACGGATGATCGCCCAGTTGATCGGGGCCGCGCCCCGGAGCTCCGGAAGGAGCGACGCGTGGACGTTGATCGAGCCTCGTGCAGGCAGCGCCAGGACCTCGTCCACCAGCAACTGTCCGTAGGCCGCCACCACCGAGAGGTCCGGCCGCAGCTTGGAGAGGGACTCGAGGAACTCGTCGCCCCGGGCTTTCTCTGGCTGGAGAACGGGGGCGCCCAGCTCGACCGCCGCCCCCTTCACGGCGCTCTCCCTCATTCGACGTCCCCTTCCGGCGGGACGATCGGGCTGCGTGACCACTCCGACCAGCTCGTGCCCGGCGGCCACGACGCGGAGCGAGGGAAGAGCGAATTCGGGAGAGCCCCAGAAGAGGATGCGCACGGTTACGATTCTCGGTCGCGCGCCGCCGGCCGGCCGGCCCGCCGCAGCGCGAACATGGTGACCGCACCTACATGGGAGGCGTCGCCGATCTCGCGCTCTCCGGCCGCTTTGACCATTTGTCCGGCCGCTTTGACCATTTGTTCAGAAGCATCTTGCGCTTGAGAGGACTCACCCGATCGATGAACAGGACCCCATCCAGGTGGTCGATCTCGTGCTGCAGGCAGCGGCTCAGCAGTCCTTCCGCCTCGATGCGGACCTTCTCGCCATCCGCGTCCAGGCCCTCCACGACGACGCGCCCGGCGCGCTGTACGATCTCCCGGAGATCGGGGATGCTCAGACAACCCTCCTCTTCCTTCTGCCGGCCGCTCGTCTCGATGATACGCGGGTTGATCAGCGCTCCCCGGACGTCTTCCGGCTCGCGAACCTCGTAGACCAAAACCCGTATCGGAACGCCGACCTGCGTCGCGGCGAGCCCGATGCCGTCCGCTTCGTACATCGTGTCCATGAGATCATCGATCAGCACTCTGACGTCTTCGTCGACGCGATCGACAGGCTCGGCTACCTCGCGCAGAACCGGGTCGCCGAGCAATCTGATTCGCCGAACGCTCAAGCGCCCTCCGAGCTCTCCATTCGTCGGGTCACCTTGCTGCGCTCGACCTCCAGGCGCGTGTCCTCCGCCGTCTTGATCATGACCCGGTCATCCTCCAGGTGGATGATCTTCCCGACGATCCCGCCGACCGTGGCGATCTCGTCTCCTCGCTTCAGGCCGGCGACCAACTCCTGGTGAGCTTTCTGCTGTTGGCGCTGAGGCCGGATCAGCAGGAAGTAGAGGATGGCGAAGAACGCGGCGAGCATGAACAGCGTGCCCATCGGGTTCCCGCCTCCATCCGGACTGGCCATGATCCACACGTTGGCTATCACCTTGTGCCTCTCGGGTAGTGTTCCGGGGCGCCGTCACGTGGTCGGATGCCGCCACGTGCTTGGGTGCCGCGCAGGGTCGTGCATACACCGAATGTCCGTCCGCGAGCCTCCGTCCGCGAGCCTCCTCGCGCGCATGGGTGCGGCCCGACAGTGACAGCGATCGGACAGCGGCCGTCGCTCATCAAATCTCCGCGCCCCGATAGCGCTCCAGCCACCCCAGGGCCCACGACTCGAACTCGCCCCGGAG
>JAUVMT010000243.1 GCA_030600085.1 Gemmatimonadales bacterium
GACTCGATCTCGGTGATCGTGTACACGGGCGCCGGCCACCAGGCCTTCTGCACGGGCGGCGACGTGAAGGAGTACGAGAAGCTGTACACGCAGCGTCCGCGCGACTACTGGAAGTACATGCGGCTTTTCCGCGCCTATATCGAGAGCATCGTGAACTCTGGGAAGCCCGTGGTCGCGAGGTTGAACGGCATGGCGGTGGGTGGCGGCAACGAGTCCCAGATGGCGTGCGATCTCGCCGTGATGGCGGAGCATGCCTGGATCGGGCAGGTCGGGACGAGGGTCGGGAGCGTGGCCGCCGGCGGCGCGACGCAGTGGCTGCCGATCATGATCGGTGATCGTCGGGCGCGGGAGATGCTCTTCTTCAACGGCCGCATCCCGGCCCGTCAGTGCCTGGAGTGGGGGCTCGTGAACCGGGTCGTTCCGTCGGTCACGAAGGACGGTGAGTTCATCGAGGGCGCGTCGAAGGACGAGATCAAGAAAGGGCTCTCCGAAGAGGACGGCTACGCCATCAGCCTCGAGCGCCTGGACGAGGCCGTGGACGAGCTGGCCCACCAGCTTCTCCAGCAGTTTCCCGAGTGCGTTCGCTACACCAAGCAGCAGGTCAACTTCTGGAAGGAGCTTGCCTGGAGTCAGACGGTCGGACACGCGGCCGACTGGCTGACCCTCCACTACTCGAGCTACGAGCCGTGGGAAGGAATGCGCGCCTTCGTCGAGAAGAGGAAGCCGCGCTACATGGAGCTCCGCCGGCTCGCGGCCGATGGAGAGTCGAGCGAGTTCGTGTGGGGGCCGCCCGCCGGTGAGTGCCCGAAGTGTGGGGCGACCGGCATCCCGGCGCTCTTCACGTACTGTGGCGCCTGCGGCACGGGCCTGAACGGCGCCGCGGACGCGGACGCGGGTGTCGGGGAGGCCGAGCCGGAGGTGAGCGGCGAGAAGACCCCGGTCGGAGGCGGCGCATGACGGGAGAGTTCCTCCGCCTGGAGCGCCCGGGCGACGGAGTGGCGCGCCTGGTTCTGGACCGGCCGCCCCTGAACGTGCTCCACATCCCGATGATGCAGGAGCTGGATCAGGCTCTCACCGATCTGTCTGCCGAGGCCGAGCTGAAGCTCCTCGTGCTGACCGGCGAGGGGAAGGCCTTCTGCGCGGGAGTAGACGTCGCGGACCACACGGCCGAGCGCGTCGAGGTCATGATCGAGGCCTTCCACGGCGTCATCCGGAAGCTGCTGCTCCTGGAGGTGCCCGTCGTCGCGGCCGTCAACGGCGCGGCGTTGGGCGGTGGCTGCGAGCTTCTCCTCGCCTGCGACCTCGCGATCGCGTCCGAGAAAGCGAAGATCGGTCAGCCCGAGATCCGGCTCGGGGTGTTCCCGCCCGTGGCTGCCGCGCTCCTGCCCCGTCTGATCGGCCGCCAGCGTGCCCTGGACCTCGTCCTCACGGGCCGAGTGATCGGGCCTGCAGAAGCCCGCGAGATGGGGCTCGTCGGGCGGGTCGTCCCGGTGGAGGGGTTCGACGAAGCCGTCGACGAGTACGTCGGGAGCTTGTCGAGCCTGAGCCGCCCCGTGCTGCGGCTTACCAAGCGCACCGTGGTCGAAGGGATGGCGGAGCCGCTTTGGGACGCCTTTGACCGGGCGGAGAAGAGCTACCTGCACGAGCTGATGGAGCTGGAGGATGCCCACGAGGGGCTCGCGGCCTTCCTCGAGAAGCGCGAGCCGGTTTGGAGCGATGCGTGATGACGAGCGAGGGCGAGCGACGATGACCGATCCCGCGAAGAAGCTCGACGAGGGCGCCCCACCGCCGCGCCTGCTGGAGCTGGACGACGGCCTGTCCGTTGCCGAAACGATCGACTGGTGCCGGGACTACGTGGAGGACCTGGAGTTCCCGACCGTGCGCCGGTGGCGGGAAGCCGGCGGAAAGGTGCTGGGCCACTTCCAGGTCTACTTCCCCGAGGAGCTCGCGCACGCCGCCGGCATGCTGCCGGTGAAGCTGCGGGGAACACCGATGGAGCGGCGCGAGGCGGATTCGCACTTCGGCTCCTATCTCTGCTCGATCATCAAGAGCTCACTGGAGCTCGCCCTCACCGGCCGGGTGGAGATCGACATGTTCGTGACCCACCCGATCTGCGACGCCGCCCGGAACCTGGCGGGAATCTGGGCTCGGAACCTCCCGTACCCATCGCAAATCCTCTACTTCCCGCAGAACGCCAACTCCGCCTTCGCGCCCACCTACCTGCGGGAGGAATACGCCCGGGTGCTCAGGGACATCGAGCAGGTCACAGGGCGGAAGGTCGGCGACGACGCGCTCCGGAACTCGATCGAGGTGTTCAACGAGAACCGGAGGCTCCTCCGCGAGATCTACGAGATCAAGCGGGAGACGCCCTGGCTGCTGGCCGCCGACGAGGCGTATGTGCTGGTCGCGCTGGCCGGGCTGATCTCCCGCGAGGAGCACAACGAGCTTCTCGCCTCCTTGATCCCGCGCATCCGGGAGAGGGACGCCCAGCCGCAGGACAAGATGCGTGTCGTCTTCGAGGGCGGCTTCTGCGAGCAGCCGCCGATCGATCTACTCACGTCGATCGCACAGTTCTGCTACGTGGTCGACGACGATCTGCTCATAGGTCTCAGGTGGATCCTGGAGGACGTTCCGGTAGACGGAGACCCGCTGCAGGCGCTCGCGGACGCGTACCTGAACAGCTCTTCCTACAGCCCGGTGCAGCACGATCTGAACAAGCCGAAGGAGAAGATGCTCCTCCGGCGAATCCGGGAGTCGGGCGCGGAGGCCGCGATCGTGTCGGCGGCCAAGATGTGCGAGCCCGGGCTGGACGAACAGGTCGCGTACTCGGAGGCGCTGGACGAGGAGGATATCCCGTACTTCGTCACCGAGTTCGAGGAGACGATGGCCCGCTACGACCACCTGAAGATCCAGCTCGAGACCTTCGTCGAGAACATCCTCTTCGAGTGAGGCGAGCGTGGAGGTCGGCGCGACGGCGAGACGACCATCGGAGCGAAGCGACAACATCGGAGTGAGGTGAGAAGATGATGCAGGCGACCGAGGACCTCATCGGACGAGGGCAGGAAGACGGCAAGCGGCTCTTCAAGGAGTGGTTCGCCGGCCTCACGAGCGCCGCGGATGCCGGCGAAAAGGGGGCGTATGTCTTCGTCATGGGAAGCCTCGTCGAGCTCCTGCGGACGTTCGATCTCCCGATCGTCTTTCCCGAGATCAATTCGCTGCAGACGGCCGTTCGGAAGGTCTCGGACGAGTACCTCAACCTCGCCGAGGATCATGGCTTCTCGCCCGATGTCTGCGGCTACGTCAAGGCGGATTACGCGCTGCAGCTGAAAGGTGGTGAGCACCCGATGGGGACCGTTCCGCCGCCCGGGATCGCCGTCTACACGAACGCCTGCAACACGTACATCA
>JAUVMT010000236.1 GCA_030600085.1 Gemmatimonadales bacterium
TCGCCGCTCATCGTCCGGTCTGTTCGGTCCTCCACTCCGTCTGGACTCCTAGGATGCGGATCGGCCCTCCCGGGCACTCGGGCCGGAGAGGGCCGTTAGGTGGGCGCGGCCGGGCCACCGGCTACGCCACCTCTTCGCGCTCGCCCTGGTCTCGCTGGCCGATGGCCGGCTATCCGATCCTGCCGCCTACGTGCGAATCCGCAATCGCTTGGCGCCTCGCTCCACCGAGTCCACCAGACGCTCGCTCGAGCGCTCGGCGGACTTGCGCGCGTCATCGGCCAGTTGCCTCGCGTCGTCGGCGACGGTCTGAAGCCGGTCACCGGCCGCGTCGCTCAGCCCCTCGGCCGAACGGCGGATCCGCCGTCGCGTCCGCTTTCCGCTATCCGGCGCCAGCAGCAGCGCGACACCCGCGCCGATCAGCGCTCCTATCACCACACCCAGTACGAATTCGTCTCCATCGTCGAATACCATGGTCACCTCCTCTCGCCCGCTCCGAGCCGTTCGTTGCCGAGTTGTCGCCGCCTGCACGCGACCTTGTTGCCGTCCGACGTGACATCTAGCTTGGCTCGGAGGGCTCTGTCGACCGCCTGAACTTACCATCGTGAGTGTGATGCCCGATAGCGTGGTAACCCTGCCTTCCGGCGTTCTCGTCGACCTCGCGGATCGGTGCGCGGCCGCCGGCGAGGCCGGCATCGCCGCGCTCCGTGAGACCGGCCGTGGCCTCGGCCTGAGCATCTATGATGTGCTCGTGCCGGACGTGGGCGTGGACGCGCTCGACCCGGAGGAGTTCTGGGAGGCCGTGGGCCAGAAGTTCATCGAGCTAGGCCTCGGCCCGGTTCGCTACGAGCAGATCGACGAGGGTCTGGCAGCCGTGTCCCTGGTCGCTTTCCCGGAGGCCGGCGGAGAGGAGATCGGCGAGCGGAGCAGCGCGGGCTGTCACCTCGGAACCGGGCTTCTGGGCGGCCTCCTCAGCCGCGCCGCCGACCAGTCGATCGCCGTCCTCGAGATCGAGTGCCGGGCCGACGGCTCGCATGGATGCTGGTTCCTACTCGGAGCGCAGGACCGACTGGAAGCGATCCACGAAAGGCTGATTGCCGGCGAGCCGATCGAGAACGCGATCAAGGGCCACTGAGTACACCCACCGGCCGCCTCCTCGCGGTCGACTACGGCCGTCGCCGGATCGGCATCGCGGTCTCCGATCCGACCCGAACGATCGCCTCCCCCCACTCGGCGATCGAGAACGGTGGCGAACCGCGCCAACCTCCCGAACAGCTGTTGGAGCTCGTCCTCGAAGCCGGGCCGATCGCGATCGTCGTCGGCATTCCCATCCAGATGGATGGATCCGAGGGTGAGATGGCCGCCGAAGCGCGCGAGTTCGGGCGTCGGCTCGGTGAGGCATCCGGCGTTCCGGTCGTGGGGTGGGACGAGCGCCTGACCAGTGCGCGCGCCCGCAGAAGCCTCGCCGAGACCGGGCGACGCGGAAAGCGGAAACGGAAGGGCGAGGAAGACATGATGGCCGCGGCCCACCTGCTCCGGGGCTACATGGACGCCAACGCCGAGACCGGAGGCGTCGGCGAAGACGGAAGCGCGGATGAGGCTGGAGGCGTGGGCGAGCGCCGGAGCGAGGGCGAGGCTGGGAACGAGGGGGAGGCTGGGAACGAGACAAGAGGCGATCTGTGAACGCGTCACCTCCTGGTGCCTTCCGTGCCCTCCGGCTGAGAGGGGCCGTGACGGCGGCGGGCTTGACTCTCTCGAGTCTGCTCTCCGCGTGTGGAGACGGGCCGACCGCGGGGCCGGACGAGGGTCGCCCCGATCATGTCGAGGTCCGAATCCCCGACGGAGCGACGGCCCGAGGGATCGCGGGCGCGCTCGACGATGCGGGGCTGGTGCGCTTCCCGAGAGCCTTCACGCTCTACGCACGGATCCGGGGTTCGGCTGGGTCCCTGAAGGCCGGCCTGTACCGCTTTCCCGCCGGCGCGAGCTGGGCGGACGTGCTCGGCATGCTGGAGCGGGGCGAGGTCGTGACCTTCCCGGTCACCATCCCGGAAGGCTTCAACCTGCGCGAGATCGCGCCGCGTGTGGCGGCGATGGCCGGGGTGCACGCCGACTCCGTGCTGACGCTCAGCCGGGACAGCGCCTTCGCGGCCCGTCTCGGCGTGCCCGGACCGACATTGGAGGGGTACCTCTTCCCCGACACGTACAACTTCGCCGAGAACACGCCGCCCGACCGCATCCTGGAGGCGATGACGGCCCGCTACCGTGCGTTCTGGGGGCCGGCCGAGCTGGCCCACCGCGACTCCTTGGGCCTCACCGAGCGTGAGCTCGTCACCCTGGCGAGCATCGTGGAGAAGGAGGCGCGGGTCGCGGAGGAGCGCCCCGTCATCGCCGGAGTCTACCTGAACCGGCTCGAGATCGGGATGCTGCTGCAGGCCGACCCGACCGTGCAGTTCGCTCTGGATTCGGTGCGGGCCCGCCTGCTCTACCGCGACATCGAGCAGGTCGCCGACAACCCGTACAACACGTACACGCACGCCGGCTTGCCCCCCGGTCCGATCGCGTCTCCCGGGGAAGCGGCCCTACGGGCCACGCTCGAGCCGGCCGACGTCCCCTTCCTCTTCTTCGTGGCCCGGCCGGATGGCTCCCACGAGTTCACGCGCACCGAGCGAGAGCACATCAACGCGAAGAACCGTATCCGCCGTGAGCGCGACGCGGCGGAGCGAGGTGCGGGCGACTAGGAGAATGCCGGGAGGCTGGAAGCCCGGAACGACCCGGGACCCTACCCCGGAAGCTGGCGACGATCCGGGGAGCGGGCTCCAGGCGCGCCTGCGGCTGATGGTGCTCACCGAGCCGCAGCGCGTAAGGCCGCTGGCCCAGGTCGTCGAGGAGTGTCTGATCGCCGGAGCCACGGCGATTCAGCTCCGCGACAAGACCGCCACGACCCGGGAGCTGTACGAGCGGGGCCTCGAGCTGCTTCCGGCGATCCGTCGGCACGGCGCGTTCTTCGTCGTCAACGACCGCCTCGACGTCGCCGTGGCCCTCGAGGCCGACGCCGTACACCTGGGCCCCGAGGACATCCCGATCGCCGCCGCCCGCAAGATCGCTCCGGCCCACCTGCTCATCGGCTACTCCACGGACGACCCGGAGCGGGGCCGGCGGGCCGCCGCCGCCGGTGCGAGCTATCTGGGCATCGGTGCCGTGTTCGGGAGCCGGAGCAAGGAGGGCCTGGCGGACCAGGCCATCGGAACGGACAGGCTCCGCCGGGTGATGCGGGCGAGCGGACTAGCCGCTGTCGGGATCGGTGGCATCACGTCCGAGAATGCCGGCGAGGTGACAGCCACCGGGGCCGGCGTAGCCGTGCTCGGGACGGTGATGCGAGCCGCCGAACCGGGCGACGTCGTTCGCCAGATTCTTCTCGCCAGCGCATGAACAGTGTCGCCCGAATCGATGCTGCCTGAACCGAAGAGTCCGTATGCAGTGACAAAACTTGATGGAGAATACTACTGCAGCATGTTTACCCAGGAAGACTGGCTTCCGACTGCGTGCCTTAGATATTTCAATGTCTTTGGTCCAA
>JAUVMT010000270.1 GCA_030600085.1 Gemmatimonadales bacterium
ATTGTCGCTTTCCGTGTCACCTGACCCCGAACAGGAAGCTGGTCCCATGCGACGGAACCGCATACCCTCTCGCACGTCTCTCAACCTGCTCGCCGGAATCATCCTCCCGCTCGCCCTCGGAGTGGCCTTCCTCGGGCTGATCACAGCAGCCTCGGTCGAGCCGTTGAGGGCGCAGGACGCCGGCAGGAACATCGTTTACGACTCGACCCTCTTCGACGCGTTGAGCTACCGCATGGTCGGACCTTTCCGGGGCGGGCGCTCGACGGCGGTGACAGGCGTCCCTGGCGAGGTTCACACCTTCCTGATGGGGACGACCGGAGGTGGGGTGTGGAAGACGGATGACGCCGGGATGCACTGGAGGAACATCTCGGACGGCCACTTCGGTGGCTCGATAGGCTCGGTGGCGGTCGCCCGCTCCGACGCCAACGTCATCTACGTGGGCACCGGGAGCGACGACATCCGCGGGAACACCTCGACCGGTCGCGGCGCGTGGCGGTCCACGGACGCCGGCAAGACCTGGAGCTTCATCGGGCTGGCCGAGACGGGTCAGATCGGGCGCATACAGGTACACCCGAACGATCCCGATCTCGTGTACGTGGCGGCCCTCGGTCACCCGTTCGGAAAGAATCCCGAGCGCGGGATCTTCCGTTCCGGAGACGGGGGGGCGACGTGGGAGCACGTGCTGGCGCTGAACGACAGCACCGGAGCGTCGGACCTCTCGATGAACCCGCACAACCCGCGTGAGCTGTACGCCGGCATGTGGCGGGGCGAGCGGAAGCCGTGGGCTCTGATCAGCGGCGGCGCCGAGGGCGGCGTCTACAAGTCCACGGACGGCGGAGACAACTGGGAGAGGCTGGAGGGCGGGCTCCCCACCGGCGTCGTGGGCAAGGTGGGGGTCGCCGTCTCGCCGGCGGACCCGGAGCGCGTCTGGGCGATCATCCAGCACGAACCGGATGGCGGCGTCTGGCGATCGGATGACGCGGGGAAGACCTGGACTCGTGTGAACAGCGACAATTCGCTGCGGCAACGTGCCTTCTACTACACGCAAGTGGTGGCCGATCCGAGCGACAAGAACACCGTTTGGGGCCTGAACGTGCGGCTGCACCGTTCGATAGACGGCGGGGTGAAGTTCGAGGAGGTGCCGGTCCCCCACGGAGACATCCACGACCTGTGGATCAATCCGGACGACAGCCGGATCATGATCGTGGGTGATGACGGGGGAGGGCAGGTGACCCTGAACGGCGCCGAGTCGTGGTCCACTTACCTGAACCAGCCTACCGCGGAGTTCTACGACGTGATCGTGGACAACGCCTTCCCCTATCGCCTCTACGGCGGGCAGCAGGACAACACGACGATCAGCGTGCCCGCCTGGCACACGGGAAACGCGCTCAACGCACGCGAGGGCTGGGAGAACATCGGCGGTTGCGAGACCGGCCCTATCGGCCTCCATCCCGACCACCCGGAAATCGTCTACGGAGGGTGCTACAGCGGGATCATCGACCGGTGGGACCGCACGACGCAGCAGCGACGTTGGATCCAGAACTACACGCAGGAGCAATCAGGGGAGGCGGGCTACAACTTGAAGTACAGGTTCCAGTGGGTCTCTCCCATCGTGGTCTCGCCCCACGACCCGGATGTCGTTTATCACGCCTCCCAGTACGTGCATCGAACGACCGATGGCGGGATGAACTGGGAGACGATCAGCCCCGATCTGACCACGAACGACCGCACGCTGCAGGAGTACGCCGGCGGTCCGGTCGATCATGACATAACGGGCGTCGAGGTCTTCAATACCGTGTTCTCGCTCGCGATCTCTCCGCACTCGGAGGACGTGATCTGGGCCGGGACCGATGACGGTCGGGTGCACCTCACCCGTGACGGCGGCGCTAACTGGTCGGACGTCACTCCCCCCGGCATGCCGGCGCGCGGCACCGTGGACGAGATCGACCTCTCCGTCCACCAGCCCGGGCGGGCTCTCGTGGCCGTGCAGCGTTACCGGGAGGATGACTGGAGCCCGTACATCTTCCGCACGAAGGACTTCGGGGCTACGTGGGAGTCGCTCGCGACCGGGACGAACGGAATCCCCGCCGATTATCCCGTGCGCACGGTTCGGGAGGATCCCGAGAGACGAGGGCTGATCTACGCCGGGACCGAGTTCGGCGTCTTCGTCTCCTTCGACGACGGGCGAAACTGGCAGCCCCTTCAACTCGACCTTCCGATCACGCCGGTCACCGGCATGCGGGTGGCGCACGACGACCTGATCCTCTCGACCCAGGGCCGCTCTTTCTGGATCCTGGATGACGTGACGCCGCTGAGGCAGCTGGATCCGGCAGTGGCGGGATCGGCAGTGCATCTGTATGCGCCGCGCACCGCGCACCGGAGCAACGCCGGTGACCTGGACGCCCAGGGGGAATGGGCCCCCGAACCGCTGCCGGGGAAGGCACTGATCCACTACTACCTGGCCGAGGAGCCGGAGGGCGAGGTGCGCATCCGGATCCACGACTCCGCCGATCGGCTCTTGCGGGCCTTCACCAGCGATTCGGCCACGGCCGAGGAGGAGCGGATCGGCAGGATGAAGGTGAAGGCGGGGATGAACCGACTCGGGTGGGACCTCACCTACGCTGGTCCCACCACCCTTAAAGAGGCCGTGATCTCCGGCTATGAAGGGGGCGTCAAGGCGCCTCCAGGCAGGTATACGGTGAGCCTCACGGCGGCGGAGAAGACCCTGACGAGATCGCTCGAGGTGACGGCGGATCCGCGACAGCCGCCGGTCGCCCAGGAGGACTACGAGGAACAGTACAGGCTGGCGGCCGCGATTCGGGATACGGTGACGCGTG
>JAUVMT010000181.1 GCA_030600085.1 Gemmatimonadales bacterium
AGGGACGTCGCCGGAGAGCCGAGTACCTTCGGCAAGTGGTCGCGCTCGAACCGGCCTACGGGGCGGCCATGCTACAGCTCGCGGAGACGCTGCTCCGGGGTGGCCAGGCGGATGCGGCTACGGCGCAGCTGGAGGAGCTGAGGCAGCAGGCACCGACGTTCCCGGCCGCCGCTGCCGCATCGTTCCGGGAGGCGCTCGCCCACATGCGGGCAGCGCGGACCGACGAAGCGCTCGCGCCGCTGGCGAGCTTCGGCGCGTATTTCGAGGTCACCTCTGTGTACCAGGCGGCCATGCAGGAACTGCGCGGTCCGCCGGGCACTCTGGTGGGGATTCCGAGCCTCACCTTCAGCCACGAGTTCTCGCTTCGGGTGGAGGAGGAGGCGGCGGTGCTGGCCGCCATGCGCTTCACGGACGCCACGGCCGTGGCGGGCCTCGACCTCATCCCGGCGAGGGAAGGGCCGGAAGGCGCGACCGAAGAGCGCCGCACGGTGATCGCGGTGGCCGACTTCGACGGAGACGGCGACCAGGACCTGTACGCGGCGAACGATCGCGCCGTCGCGTCCGAACGCTCCGGCTTCCTCCTGAGGAACGACCTGGGGAGGTTCGTCGAGACGACGGCGGAGGCTGGCGTCGTGCACGCCGGAGAGGTCAGCTCCGCCATCTTCGCGGACTACGACGATGACCGGAGGCTCGACCTGTACATCGTCAGGGTCGGGGCAAACCTCCTCTACCGGAACGTAGGGGACGGGAGGTTCGAGGACGTGACCCAGACGGCGGGCATCGCCGGGACCGGGGGCGGCGGCAAGGCCGTCTTCGTCGACCTGGACCTCGACGGTGATCTGGACATCTACGAGGCTCGAGACGGGGGCAACCGCTTCTACCGAAACAACGGGGACGGGAGCTTCCAGGAGCGTGCGGCCGCCGCGGGAATCGCTGGCGAGGAGGGAGCCGACAGCCGCGACGTGGTGTTCGGCGACTTCGACGACGACCGCGACGTGGACCTCTTCGTGATCAACGCGAACGGTGGCAACGCGCTCTTCTCCAATGCCCGGCAGGGTCGTTTCGAGGACGTGACGGCGGAGAGCGGGCTGGCGGGCGGCGGGAACTCCGGCGCGGCGGCCGTCGGCGACTACGACAACGACGGTTTCCTCGACCTCTTCGTGACCGCGCTGAGCGGCGGCGGCCACACTCTCCATCGCAACGAGGGCGATGGGACGTTCGAGGTCGACCACCGTTCCGATCAAGCGTTGAGTGCGATTCGGGACCTCGCCGGGCTGGGCGCGGTGTTCTTCGACTTCGACAACGACGGACACCTGGATCTCCTGGTGGTCGGAGAACCCCGGGGCGGATCGGGTCGAGGGGTGGTCCTGTTTCGCAACGACGGGACGGGCGGATTCGAGGAAGCATCGCGCTTCCTGCCCCGCGATCTGGAGGGCGCCGGAGGCCTGGCGGTAGCGGATTACAACGAGGACGGCGACCTGGATATCTTCCTGGCCGCTTCCGACGGACGCGTCCGGCTGCTTCGGAACGACGGCGCCAACGTCAACCACTACTTCAAGATCGAACTCGTGGGGCTCGGCGAGGGGAGCGGAAAGAACAACCGCTTCGGGATCGGCGCGCGGGTCAAGGTGAGGGCGGGCGATCTCTTCCAGGTCCGGGTGGTCACCGATCCGGTCACCCATTTCGGCCTCGGTCACAGCCTGAAGGCCGACGTGGTGCGGGTCGAGTGGACGAACGGCGTGACCCAGGACATCTACTTCCCCGGCTCCGACGAGGATCTGCTCGAGGAGCGGAGGCTCAAGGGCTCCTGCGCCTTCCTCTACACCTGGAACGGCGAGGAGTACGCGTTCGTCACCGACGTGATGTGGCGGAGCGCCCTGGGGATGCCGTTGGGCATCATGGGTGGGAGCGGGGCGTGGAGCTACGCGCCCCCCGCCGCCTCCCAGGAGTACCTCCGGATCCCGGGCGATCTCCTTGAAGCGAGGAATGGCACGTACTCCCTCCAGCTCACCGAGGAGCTGTGGGAGACCGCATACCTGGACGAGGTGAAGCTGCTGGCGATCGACCACCCGGACTCGGTGGAGGTCTACGTCGACGAGCGCTTCGTGCCGCCGGCGCCACCCTCGCTCCGCACCTTCCAGGTCGCCCGTAAGAGGAGTCCCGTCTCGGCGACCGACGGGCGTGGGGTCGACCTGCTCCCGGCGATCCGTCGCAAGGACGACCTGTACACCTCGAACCTCACACCCGGGAAGTACCAGGGCATCACGGAGATGCACGACCTCGTCCTCGACCTGGGCGAGGAGGCGCGGGCCGAGGGCGTGGTGCTCTTCCTCAACGGCTGGATCTTCCCGTCCGACGCCAGCATCAACGTGGCCATGTCGCAGTCGGACGCGGTGCGGGCCGTGTTCCCGTACCTCCAAGTGCTGGACCACGAGGGGCGCTGGCGGACGGTGATCGAGAACCTCGGCGTGCCCTCCGGCAAGAGCAAGACGGTGGTTGCGGAGCTGAGCAGGAGGTTCCTGAGCGAGGATCGGCGGGTACGGATCCGCACCAACATGGAAGTCTACTGGGACCACATCTTCTTCTCGACGGGAGGGACGGGAGCGACCGAAGTTGAGGGGCCAGCAGGAGACGTTCAGGGCAGGCTCCGCAGCACGACGCTCCTCCCGACGGCGGCGGACATCCACTACCGCGGCTTCTCCCGCCTGTACCGGAAGGGCGGGCGCTACGGTCCCCACTGGTTCGACTACTCGGATGTGACGACGGAGCCCAAGTGGAGCGACCTGGAGGGCTATTACACCCGGTACGGTGACGTGCGGTCGCTGCTCCTCGAATCGGACGACATGTACGTGATCGTGAATGCGGGCGACCAGTTGACGGTCGAGTTCGACGCCGCAGAAGCGCCCGAGCTGCCGGATGGGTGGACGCGCACCTTCCTCATCTACACCGACGGCTGGATCAAGGACGGCGACCTGAACACCGCGACCGGCCAGACCGTCGAGCCGCTTCCCTTCCACTCCCAGAGCCGCTATCCGTACGGCCCCGACGAGTCGTATCCGACGGACGAAGAGCACCGGCGCTATCTGGCAGAATACAACACCCGCAAGGTGGCGGCGGAGGTGTTCTGAAGCCGAGCGGGCGCTCCAGGCCGCCGGCTCCAGGCTTTCGAAAAGCGCCCAGGTTCGGACGCGGTTAGCGGCCGGCGAGGTGGTCGCCATCCACGGGGAGGCCCGCCTATAATCCGTGTCCGACGCCACCCGGCCGGATCCTGACAGAACCACTCGGAGGAAAGACGCCGAAAGCTTGATCCTCCCTCCAAAGCGATCGGAAGAGCTAGGAGCTCTCGGGTCCCTCGCCAAAGCGATGGGTGTCCATACCCGCTACACGGATGGCCTGGACAGGCCCGTCACCGTGGCCCCCGAAACGCTTCTTGGCGTCTGCGCCGCGCTCGGCGCTCCGGTCGCCCGCCCCAGTGATGCCGCCGATGCACTGCGAGCCCGCGGCGCGAGCGAAAGGACGGGGCTTCAGCCCGTGCTGGTGGCCTGGGACGGAGCCCTCCCTCCCCTGGCCGTCTCTGAAGGTGGTCCCGTCCATGCGGAGCTGCGTCTGGAGGACGGCGGCGTCGTGAATATGCAAGCCATGGGCTCGGAGGCGTGTGAAGGCCGCTCCCTTCCACCCGGCTACCACAAACTCACCGTCGAGCACGCGGATCGGACCGAGACGTGCACGGTGATCTCCTCGCCCGAGCACGCCTGGCGACGATCCGAGTCGGGACGGAGTTGGGGGGTCGGCGCGCATCTCTCCGCCCTGCGATCGACGCGCAGTCGCTCTGTGGGCGACCTCTGCGACCTCGACTCCGTGTGCCGCTGGGTGGGCTCCCATGGTGGCGATCTGGTCACGCTGTTGCCCCTGCTCCCCACGTTCAACCAACCGCCGGCGGAGCCGAGCCCGTACTCACCGGTCAGCCGGCTGTTCTGGAACGAGCTGGCCCTCGACCTCGGTGATGCGCACCGGCGCGTCGGACGGCCCAGCACCCTGGACGTGACCCGCGCCGACGCGGAGGTCCGCGCGGCGCTGGAAGGGCTTTCCACACCGGAGCCATCGTCGCTCGACGCCGAGCTGCTGCGCTACGCCCGCTTTCGGGGAGCCCAGGCCCGACTCGGTCGAGACTGGCGGGGGTGGCCTGAGAGCCCCCGGGCCGGCAGACTGGACGCTTCCTGCGTGGACCCGGACGAGGAGCGCTTTCACCTCGTGGCGCAGGCGATGATGCGCAACCAGCTGGGTAACCTCGGGCAGCGCCTCGACGCGGCCGGAGTCCGGCTGGGACTGGATCTGGCGGTCGGCGTGCACCCCGATGGCTACGACCCGTGGTCCCGGCAGGCTCTGTTCGCCAAAGGGATGTCCGTGGGAGCGCCCCCCGATCGAGGCTTTCCCAGTGGCCAGGATTGGGGGTTCTCGCCGGTTCTGCCAGAGGCGTCCCGCCGGGAAGGACACCGGTACCTGGCCGCCAGCATCGCCCATCTGGCCGCCCCGTCGGGGGTGCTGCGGGTCGACCACATCATGGCCCTGACCCGCCTCTACTGGATCCCCCACGGCTTCGGGCTGCACGAGGGAACCTACGTGACGTACCCTGCCGAGGAGCTGTTCGCCATCCTGACCCTCGAGTCGCACCGGAACCGGTGTGAGGTGGTGGGCGAGAATCTGGGAACCGTGCCCGAGGAGGTCGACGAGGCGCTACCGCGTCACCGGATCTGGGGAATGTTCCTGGCCGAGTTCGAGGCCGTGGAGTCAGAAGAGGAGCCCCAACCCCCCACCCAGGATCAGGTGGCGCTGATCGGCACCCACGACACGCCGACGCACGCCGGATGGATCGCCCCCGTCGACATCGACGAACGGGTCCGCGTCGGTCTCCTCGAGAAGGCCGCAGCCCGGGCCGAGAGCGAGGCCCGGGCCGAGAGCGCCGAGAAGCTGGCCACGGCCCTGGGGCAGAGCCTGGAGGAACCCGAAGCGCTCCTATCGGCGCTATTGGAGTGGCTCGGTCGGTCCCCCTCCCCACTCGTGATCCCGTGGCTCGAGGACCTGTGGCTCGAGGCCGAGCAGGTCAACCTCCCCGGCACGC
>JAUVMT010000180.1 GCA_030600085.1 Gemmatimonadales bacterium
CGGCATGCGGATATGCCACTCGTCTACGACCCAAGCCCCGCCTGGTAGCATGCGGAACTCGAGGCGCCCGCCCAGCTTCTCGGCACCCCTGATCCTCCCCGGGAGGAACTCGTAACGGTAATCCACGAATCGGAGGTGAGCATCGCGTGCACTCAACCAGAGCACGCCGCTCACGTCCGTCTTGTCACCGTCGCGCTTCACCGGCTCGAACGCGAGTCCTATCATCCCATCCATGTCGCCTCGCCCCTCGACGACCCGGAAGCAATGATCGTCCAGGAAAACGTCCGATAAGAGGGTTTGCGCGTCCGGGGCGTAGTATTCCGTGGCGTTGTCGTCCTCGGAGCGCCGGACGTAGCCGATCTCCGCGAGCTCCTCAGCCGGCAAGGCCCGGAAGGGATACTCGGCCATGCCGCTCTTTATCTCGCCCTGCTGCTCGAGGATCTCCAGGTTGCGGGGGTCGAGCAGGCGCTCCCAGAGCTGGATGGTAAACCGGAAATTCCGCTCCTTCTCCGTCCACACCGCCGTGGTCAGCGCCTTGCGCGCCTCCTCCCAGACGGCCGCCACACGCTCGCCCTCGGCCCTCCGGATATTGCACTGGCGTTCGGCCTCGACGCTGATCTGCACCAGCTCGACGGGGCGCACGGGCATGGTCATTCGGTAGTCGAGCACCTGCCCCATCTCGAGCTCCAGATCCGGAGATGTGTGGCTCTCGTACCCGATTCGCTCCGCCTTCACCCGGTAGCGGCCTGGAGAGGGTGCCTCGAGCACGAAGCGTCCTACCGCGTTCGTCAACATGGCGACGACTTGCTCGCCATCTGCGTCCACGAGAACGACAAAGGCTCCCTCGATCGGCGCGTCCAGCGTCTCCTCGACGAGCTCGCCGCGGACGGTTTGAGCGGGGGTTGCATGGAGAGGGATGAGCAGAAGAAAGCCGAGTGCCCAGAGGGCTCGCGCGCACGTAGCGCGCCAGCGGGGCGTCGTTCGCGCCGCGGTTCGAACCGCTACAATTGATAAGAACTGCGTCATCACTCCGACCGACCCTGCCATCTATCAATCAGCGCTCAAAGCTCAACATAAGCCGGCGTGGAAGAGTGCGCTGCGGATCCTCGCTCCACTGAGCCCGGCGAGCAGGGCCCTCGGCCTTGCCCCGGCCCGATCTCGGCCAGAGAATGCCTTCGTATCAGCGGTTCGAACTCAGACACCGGGGGCCGAAGGAATGCCGTCCAGCTCTTCTATCATCAAGAAGCTTCTCTTTCGCCTCGACGGCGCCGCCGACAGCAAGAAAGTCAGGTTCACGAGCGCCTCCGGGACCTGTTGGACGGCCGAGCTGTGCCTGCACTCCGGCACCGACCCGCAGGCACCGCGGCTGATGGTCATGTTCCGCGACCTGGACGAGCCGACGACGCCGCAGAGGTACAATCTGGCGCCGACGTGGACATCGAAGGTACCCGCCGAGGCGGCCGAGCAGCTGGTAGAACGGGATCTGCGAGAACTGCTTGCCACCTCCGTGAAGGCCTGAGGGACGTCCAGCAATGAGAAGGACTTTCTTCGATCAGAACCTCCTCGAGTGGGAAGCCTATGTGTCGGGCGGACAGCCCGGAACGCGGGCCGCCGCTCGCATCTACTTCAACTGTCTGACCGACAGAACTCGCAGACCGTTGTTCGTGACGCACGAGGGCGGTGACGTGGTGGAAGCCCACCGAGCGCTCGCCGCGTTTGAGACAGCCGGTTTGGTGGCCCTGCTGGACCGGGCAGAACCGCTGCCCTGACCGAATGATGAGGGAGCACCGGGACGGTTGGATCGAAGTCGTCACCGGCGTGATGTTCAGCGGCAAGTCGGAGGAGCTGCTGCGCAGGGTGCGCCGGGCGATGATCGCACGGAAGTCCGTACAGGTGTTCAAGTCTCATCTCGACGACCGCTACGGCGGGATCGGTCACATCAGCTCTCACGACGGCCAGGAGATCCCGGCATTGCCGGTCTCGAGCTCACGAGACGTCGCCGAGCAGGTGGAGCGCGGGACCCGCGTCGTGGCGGTCGATGAGGCGCAGTTTCTCGATGGCGGAGTGGTCGCCGTCGTGAACGCGCTCGCCGACGAGGGTCGCCGGGTCATCATCGCCGGAACCGACATGGACTTTCGCGGCGAGCCGTTCGGCCCCGTCCCAGCCTTGCTGGCGGTCGCAGAGCGGATCGACAAGCTGCACGCGATCTGCGTCGTGTGCGGCGAGCTGGCGACCCGAAACCAGCGCCTGATCGATGGAAAACCAGCCCCCGCCGAGGGTCCGACGATTCAGGTCGGAGGGTTGGAGAGTTACGAAGCTCGCTGTCGGAGCTGCCACGAGGTGCCTTCGGCCGCGGACGATCAGATGCAGCTCATCTCCCAGATTCGTCGCCCTGTCTGAGCGATCGTCCCAGATTCGTCGTCCTGGAATACAGGGCTGATTCGTTCAAACGGTGGTTCTCGGAAAGGGGCGACCGGAACACAGATATGCTGTCGTGGGTTGACCGGGATATGAGACGCTTCACGAAACAACGAACGCGGCGCTTCGGGCGTGCGGGGGCGCTCGCCGCCGCCCTCGCTGCTGTGCCGTCCTGCGGCGCGTCGCCGACAGCCCCGGACCCGGGACCGGTGGCAGAGCTCACGTTCACCTCGTCGACGCTCGATCTGAGCGGTGACCTTCAGGCCGGGACCTCGCTCCGCAACGTCGGTACGCTCGCCCTCGGGCCGATCACGCTCGCCGTCGGCCAGCTGGAGCTCGGCGGCGTCTCGGTGCCGGGCGCCAGCGTCGAGGCCAGCCCGGCCGAGGTCGCGACCCTCAATCCCGGCGCTTCGGTGAACCTGACGGTATCAGTCGTATCAGATGTCGCGCTCCAGCCCGGTAGCTACAGCGCTCGATTGGACGCCGTCGTCAGTGGTCGCTCGGAGGCGTCGGTCGGCCTCGGGTTCGTCGTGGAGGCGCCCGCCGTGGACGTGGCCTCGATCGAGATACCGGGCGCCCCGGTGGGTGCCCGGCAGGGCGACGTGCTGGTTCTCCGCGCAGAAGCGCGGGACGAATCCGGCTCGACGATGGACGGTGTCCAGATCGCCTGGGCGGTCAGCCCGCCGGGTGCCGGACTGATCACGGCGGAGGGACGCTTCGTCGGCTACGAGCCCGGCGTCGCTCAGATAACCGCCAGCGCGGGCGACCAGGAGGCGACCGCAACCATCGAGATCTCGCCGCGCGGCCTCACGCAGGGCTCATTCGCTGTCTTCGGCCAGGGAGCACAGGACCTCCGGTTCAACTCGGACCTCTGGCTCCACGGAGACTGCGCTTACACGGGCACCTGGGGTGACCGCCAGGGGCAGCTCGGAAACACGCTGAACGTCTGGGACATCTCTGACCCGGCAAGGCCGGAGCTGACGGCCGAGCTGGGCGTCGACGCTCGCGTCGTCAACGACGTCAAGGTTCGCTCCGATGGGAAGGTGGCCGTGATCAGCCACGAGTTCTCCATCGATCAGCAGAATGGCGTCACGCTGCTCGATCTTTCCGGTGACTGTAGCGCGTCTGTGCTCAGCCGCTTCGCGGCGGGTTTGCAATCCGGCGTCCACAACGTTTGGGTCGAAGGTGACTTCGTCTACGTGGTCGCCGACGGCGTCGGCAGCGGCCTCCGCGTTCTCGATATTTCCGATCCGAAGAGCCCGACGGTCGTAGCCGCCTTCGCAGATCCCTTCAGCTTCCTGCACGACGTCTACGTTCGCGATGGTCTGGCCTTTCTGTCGCATTGGGACTCGGGCCTCATCGTTCTCGACGTCGGGAACGGCATCGTCGGCGGGAGCCCAAGCGACCCCAGAGAGGTGAGCCGCATCCGGACGAGCGGGGGCCAGACGCACAATGCCTGGTATTGGCCGGAGCGCGGTCTGGTGTTCGTCGGCGAAGAGGATTTCGCCACCCCCGGGATTATGCACGTCGTCGATGTGGCCGATCTCTTCGCCCCGGTCGAGGTGGCGACCTTCAGGGTCGCGGCCGACACTCCTCACAATTTCTGGTTGGACGAAGAGCGGGAGATCCTCCACATGGCGTGGTACACGCAGGGGATCATCTCCCTGGACGTTTCAGGTGGACTGTTGGGCGAGTTGGAGCGCCAGGGCAGGACCATGGCAAGCCAACGGTACTCGGGTCTCGGCGCTTGCCCCGGAAGCGCGACCGGCACGTGCACGTGGGCGCCACAGCTGCATGAAGGCCTCCTCTATGTGGCCGACATGAACACCGGTCTCTGGGTTCTGACTCCCGAGTTCTGAGCCCTGGGCACCGCTTCCCGCCAACTGATCCTGGCCGCGTGCCTCTTGTCCGCCGCACAGGCTGCCTGCGCTTGCGGACGCCGAGACGCCGGCCAGCCTGCCGAAGTCTCTCCACACCCAGGGCGCCTCTACGTCACCTCCGGCCTTACCGACCAGGTGTTTCGACTCGATGCGGAGACGGGCGCCGTCGTCTCGACGTTCGGCCTCGACATGCGGCGCGACGAGGTCGACGAGCCGCACGGGGTCGCCATCTCCCCGGACGGTCGCCACTGGTACGTCACGCTCGCTCACGGCAACCCTACGCTTTGGAAGTTCGAGTTGCCTGATGACCGTCTGGTGGGAAGGCTACGGCTGGGTTCGAGAGGGGCGTCGAGGGTTGGTTTGACGCCGGATGGCCGGTTCGCCTTCGTCCCCGACTACGATCGAGCGGGGACCGGAGCGGTGAGCGAGGTGACGGTGGTCAGAACCGAAGATCTTCACCTGGTCGGCCGAGTGGAGGTCTGCCCGGCCCCCCACGACGCGCAGATATCGCCCGACGGCTCGCTCGTCGGGGTGACCTGCAGCTTGAGCGACGAGCTGGCGTTCCTGGACCCGGCCACCCTCGACGTCGTCCTCCGCTTCGTCGTTGGCCCGGATCCGGGCTCTCCCGGGGAGCCGCGATACAAGCCACTGAACCTAGTCTGGTCGCCGGACGGTCGGTTCGTCCACGTGACGCTGAGCGCTGCCGCGATGATCCGCACCTTTTCCCTCGAGGGAGATGCAGTCGCGGAGGTTCGGGTGGGCGAGGGGCCCGCGCAGCTGGCCTCGGCGCGCGATGGTCGGCTCCTGGTGACCGCGAACCGGCTCGACCGGACGGCTTCCGTCGTGGAGGTTTCGTTCTCGGCCGATGGGAAGCCCCGACTGGAGGAACGGCGGCGGTTGGAGTTGGACGTGCCGTATC